>CAYOQG010000117.1:0-15946 GCA_964405925.1 uncultured Phycisphaeraceae bacterium
CTCTCATCTGGGCCCTGTTGAGATGGGCGGTTCCCAGATTGGTCCACGCGGATGCGTTTCCGGGGTCCTCACTTACGATGTAGACATACTGCTCGACGGCCTCGTCAAACTTGTGCTTTACCATGAACGTGTTGGCGAATTCGAGGCGGGCGTCGTGGTCACGAGGGTTGATCCTCAGCACTTCGGCGAACTGCTCGAGGGCTTCGTCGGGGTCGCCTCGATCCCTCAGGGCCTTGCCGAGGTTCTTCCGCGCTTTTGTGAAGTTGGGATCGAGTCGGACGGCCTCACGGAACGCTTCCACGGCTTTGTCGAGCTCGCCCAGTGTGACCCGGGCGAACCCGAGACCGTTGTAGGCCTGCACGCTGCGGGGGTCCATCTCAACCGCTTGTTCAAGCATGCTTGCCGCCTCCTCCATTTCCTGTGCACCGAGTAGGGCAGTGCCCAGGTTCTCGGCGGCCCGCGGGCTGTCCGGCTGCTTGGCCCAAACGTCGCGCCACATCCCCACTTCACTGTGGTAGATCAGGTTTCGCTGGATCGTTCCGTATGTGAGGGCCGCGGTGACACATACCAAGAGTGCCCCAACCAGGCTTCGTCTCGCCCAATCCTTCGGCGAGAGGCGTAATGACACATGCTGCACCACAAAGTATGCCAAGAACACGGCAAGCGTGACCACCGCTGCCAGTGACAGATACATCCGGTGCTCAAAGATCGGGTCCTTGATCGGCACAAAGCTTGACGTCGGTGCCAAAACGACGAAGAACCACAAACCCAAAAACCCAAGCCAAGGTTTGCGAACCAGCGCCCATACAGTCCCACCCAACAGCAACAGGATCACCACTGCCTGAGGTAGGACTGCACCGAATGACCGCGCGGCAGGCCAATAATAGTCAATACAAAGCGGATAAGGCCAAAAGGACAGTCGCAGGTAATAAAGCAAGACGCCAAACTGAGTTTGCAGGTATTCAAGCGGCGTAAATCCCCTGTAGCCGAAGCCAACATACGTAAACGTGTTCGCCGGATTCAGCACCGCTGGAGCCACCCCGCACATCCAGAGCACCGACCACGTGGCCGCCAAACCTGCATACAGCCCCCAACGCCTTCGCAGAATCTCCCGAAACGAGCTGCTCAAAAACACTCGATCGAAGGTCAACACCATGACCGGGGCTGTCACCATCACCGCCTTGCTGCCCATACCCAGCGCGCACAAGACCACAGCGGCGATAAACCAGCGGGCCGATCGCGACGAATCGATCCCCCGGAGCACGCAGTAGAGCGTGAGCAAGTAGAACAATCCCATCATGGACTCGGCGCGCTGGATGATGTAGGTGACGCCCTGTGTCAGCAGCGGATGGGTGACCCAGATCAGCCCGACAGCCAATGCGAACCACGGGGCTGCGTCACCCCATCGCTTCCGTAGTAGCTCGAGACGCAGCGTCCGCCGGACGATGCCGAACAACGTAAGTGCTGCCAGGATGTGGACGCCCACGTTGACGGCGTGGTAGCCCCAGGGGTCTTCGCCACCCAGCGCGTAATTGATCGCAATCGTGTAGTCCACGACTGGCCGCCGGCGGGCAAACACGTCCGACAAAGGCCACAACTTCTCGAGACGTTGCTCACCGATAACGTGAAACCGATCGTCGAAGAGAAACACACCACCGAAGCTGCTGTAATACGCAAGCAGCCCAGCCGCGATGATCAACAGGGGAAGCAAGGCCCGCCAGTCGAAACGGCGGCGCGATCCTGGTCTCGCTCGTTGCTTGCTTTCTTCGGTGACCATGTCGAGCGCTCAGGGGCTACGTTCCTGTGTGAGGGACCGACAACCGCTGTCGGACACAGCTCCGTACGATCCATTAATCGATCGGAGTCCGCCGCCAGCCGGCGGATGGCTATCAGTATCGGCTCTAGTCGCTGGTGCTTCAAGCGAGCCGCGGGCGTTGGGGTGTGGTGATCGGGTCGTCTCAGATGCAGGACCAATCGGGTTGAGCGCCGATGCGGATTGCCATCCGCCAACTGGCGGTCGCTTACTCGGCGATCGTGGGCTCGCCTGCGACCTTGTCCGCTGTGGTGTCCCCATCGCCCTTCGTACGGCAGGTCGGTTCGATCATTTCGAGGAGGTTCTCGACCCTGCCCGCCAGTCGGGCCACGGCCTGGGTCCCAGTGTTCGCGCGGGGTTCGCTGCCTCTACGGCTTGCCTGACGGGCGAGGTTCCGCAGTTCGGATAGGCTTGTCTGGGCGTTTTCGAGCATGCTCCGCACCTGTGGTGGCTCGCTAAGCTGCTGCCCGGTTCCGCCCACGGGGCTGCCAATTGACAAGGCTGGAACTGACGCGGTCTTGACTAACAAGCTTGATGCGTGACCACCGCTATCGCGAGCCACCGCTCGGTTGACCATTTGAATGAGGTCGTCAGCCAACCGGCACCCACGATCCGTCTGAGCAACGAGGCGATCATGGACAATCTGGGCTTCGCGCTGGGCGCCTAAGAACATGGCAGACATCTCATGTCCACGATCCAACAGACTTTGCAGATCGCGGATCACGCTCCGCACCGTGCCGGAGAGCTGGCGAAGCTGTTCCTCGCGGCGGTGAAGATCGCGCGAGATCGCTTCTCCTCGGAGCACCGCTAAGCGCGCCTCTTCCAGCGGTGGCTTCATCGCTTTATATGCTGATGTCGCGTCCGGGTCCCCGCGTTGGGCGTCCTGGCTCCGTCCTTCCAGAACGGCGAAGCGCTGATTGAGCTTCTGGGCGTATTCTCGAACGGCGCGCTTGAATGAGGCAAGCTCGTGCCTGATGTGCGTGTCGTCATAGGCAGCACCTGCGAACGGTGCTTCGTGCAAGGTGCGGATGGCGGGTTCCCCGTGTAGTCGCCTCTCGATGGCATCGAGTCGGTCTGCCAAATCGCTTGCCAGCCGAATCGCTCGCTCTGTCTCGCCTTGGACACTGACATCCCTCGTATGCCCTTTCAGGGACGTGGCGGCGCCAAACGGTTCCTCCAACAAGAACGAGTCATGAGCTACCTGGGATCCAGCTTCGGCACTCTCCGGCGGATGCCCCATTGTCATCATCTGTTCAATAACGGACGCCACAAAAGGCCTGTCAATCGCGCGGCGGTCGGCCGAGTAGGCGCTGAGCAGTGCGTTATCGCAAAGGGTATTGATCAGTCGCGGCAAACCTCGTGAGTGCTCGTAGATGGCACGGATGGCATCTGCCGTGAAGATGTCATCGCCATGGTCACAGACAACAGAAAGACGGTGGCGGATATACCCTGCTGCGGTCTCTTCGTTCATCGCCGGCAAGTGGTAGCTACGGAAGACGCGCTGGCGGAGTTGGCGAAGTTGGGGCGAAAGGAACATCCGCTGGAGCTCGGTCTGGCCCACGATCACGGTCTGGAGCAGTTTGGCGTCGTCCGCCTCCAAGTTGCCGATCATCCGAAGGCGCTCGAACCCTTCAACCGACAGGTTCTGGGCTTCGTCGAGCACGAGCACAACGGGCAAGTTCTGGGCGAACTGCGTCAACAAGAAGTCGTGCAGGGCGCGGACCAGCTGTGTCGGGCTCGATTCCGGTTGGACCGATATCTCAAACTCGGAGCAGATCGACTCCGTCAAATCGCCGGCATCTTGCACGGCGTGATTGATCGCCGCGAAGGCGACCTGCGCTCCAAAGTGACGGAGCATCATCCGTGTGACCAGCGTCTTGCCAGTTCCAACATCGCCGGTCAGGAGCACGAAACCCTTTCGCTCCTTGACCGCATATACCAGGGATGCCAAAGCTTCCTCATGGTCCGGGGTCGAGTAGAAAAAACGCGGATCGGGTGTGTTATTGAAGGGTAGCTCTCGAAATCCAAAGAAGTCGGCGTACACGCGGGCTCCCTAGATGGGCGAACCGCAACTGCCCGGGCGGTAGGCCCGATATCGCACCCTGGAGTATCGGTCTTACCGATCGCTCGCTTGAGTCAGGCGGGGCCAGTTGCGCTAGGGTCGATCCCGCTACGACCGCGACCGCTGTCTAGGGACCGGTAACCTCGCCAGATACACTTCAGTCCCCTCTCTGATTCAGACACGACCACGGGCACCCGATAAGTCCGCAGGGTACATCAGCGCGATGGCTGCTTGATGTCATGGCGTTTGTTGCCAGCTGCGGCTGGCGTGCGCCTTTTTGGATGAGTGGAGCGAACCCATGGCCGGTCCGCAGAAAGGGTGGCAGCTTCTCGTCATTGTCCTGGTGGTCACTCTGCCCGGCTGTGCGGCCAAGAACGCCGACATGTTGCATTTCCTTCGCGAGCATGAGCACAAGGTGTCGGCCATCGAATACCGCGTGGGCATCCCCGACGCGATCGCCATCAGCGCCCCGCGCCTTCTTGAAATCGACGGCGAGGTCCAACGCATTCAGCCGGACGGCAAGATCAATCTGAAGCTGCTCGGCGAGGTGAAGGTCGTTGGCATGACTGTCAAGGAGATCGCCGCCAAGCTCGAGGTTTTGCTGAGCCGATATTACCTGGATCCGAAGGTCCGGGTCCGGGTTGTCAGATATGCCAGCAAGAAGTATTACTTGCACGGACAGGCTGCCGCAACCGGCCCGAGACCTTATACCGGTCGCGACACACTTCTCGACGCTGTTCTAATGGCTGGTGTCGATTTCCGCTCCTGGACAAGTCGCGTGGAGGTCACCCGTCCCGCCCACGGTGAAGAACCGGTACGCACCATCCAGGTGAATGTCGACAAAATGCTCAAGACCGGCGACTGGAGCCTGAACATCCTCCTGGAGCCCGACGACGTTGTCTACATTCCCCCAACACCGCTGGCCTGGTTGGCACAGCGGGCTCAGGAGGTGATCTATCCGGTCAGACCTGCTTTACAGGCGTATTCCGCCCCGGCGCACCTCATGTACGCCGACGATGTCTATGATGAAGAATACCGCGGTCACTTTGTGGGGCGGTACTGAGTTGGACAGGAAAGTGAAACGTACGCAACGGCATCCGATGTTGGTTGACTCGGTGGAATGAGGTTCTATGGGTAGAATCGCCGACGCGCTACGAAAAGCGGAAGAGGAGCGGCAACTCGCCATTGCGTCCACCCAATATGGCGGTGGTGTCGCCCTTGAGACACCAGAGTCGATACTGGCCGGACCTCCCGCACACCCGACCAAACCACCGACCCAGAATCGCGACACCCGACAACCGCTCTCGGTTGTCGACGGGCTCTGCGAGTCCCTCATACCCTTCTACGCACCGTCCTCGTTGGTGACCGAGCAGTATCGTTCCCTTCGCACCCGGCTATTGAGTCAGAATCCCCAATACGATCACCGCGTCATCGCCATCACCAGCGCGGTTCCCAAAGAGGGCAAGAGCGTCACTACGCTCAACCTCGGAGCAATCCTGGCAGAGATTCGGCATTTGAAGGTTCTGGTTGTTGATGGTGACTTCAGGCGAAGCTCGCTTGCCCACATGCTAAACCAGCGTGCCGGGCCAGGCTTGGCAGACGTGCTCAGCGGACAAGCCAAATACGACGAGGTCCTGCAGCAGACCCCCATCCCCAACATGATGTTTACTCCTGCAGGCACGACACAACGGGGTTCGGCCGCCAAACTGCTGACCGAACCGACCGCCAAGACCTGCTTCAAACGCATGCAGAATGACTTCCACTACACGCTCGTGGACACGCCGCCGGCGACGACTGTCACCGATGTGGGGATCATCGGGCAGATGTGCACGGGGGTCATCGTGGTCTGCCGCCTGCACCGGACGCACGAAGGGGCGGCCAAACGCGCTGTCAGGCTCCTTCAGGTCAACAACGTACCAATTATCGGATGCTTGATTGTCGGAAGGGATTCGCCCGTCGATGGTTACGGGTACGGCTACGGATATGGCTATCGCTACAACTACTATCGATATTACGACTACATCAGGCAAACCGAGAACGACTCCTGAACCAATACCGCTTGTTCGCCTCGACGAGGGAACCGGGAGCAGGGAGCAGGGAACGGAGTCTTCGCATACGTTCTCCGTTCCCCATTCCCCATTCCCCATTTGGGTATCACCTTGATCAACGGACGAGTCATCGTGTGCATCGCCAGCGCGTGGGACTACGATCCCACGAGCAAGCATCAGATTATGCGAATCCTCGCCCGACAGAACGACATCCTCTGGGTCAACTATCACGGCACTCGCTGTCCGAGCATCAACCGGGTGGATCTGAAAGACAGTCTCGATGCGCTTCGGCGCGTCACCCAAGGTCTGCATCCTGCTGCTGAATCGATCACGCAGATAACGCCGTTTGTCATACCCGGCGCCCGACGCACACCCTTTCGCCAATGGCACAGGTGGGCGATGCGGGCACAGATTCGCCGTGCCGTGCGCAGGGTGATGGGCGGTTGTCGCAAACCGGTCCAGGTCTGGAGCTTTGCACCCGACGTACCCTACCTCGCTGGCGTTCTCGACGAGGAGTGTTTCTTGTACTACTGCGTGGATGAGTACACGCAGTTCGAGGGATTTGACTCTGAGTCCATTTCCGCCGCTGAAAACGAACTCCTTACCCGTGCTGATGTGGTTGTGACGACGTCGGAACCGCTATGGCAGGCCAAACGGGCTCGCCGGCACGACGCCGCCTTGGTCCGCCACGGTGTCGACTACGATCACTTCGCCAGCGCGTGGCGCCGTCCGCCACCTTGTCCTGCGGACCTTGCGGCTTTGCGACCGCCGATTTTCGGTTTCTTCGGTCTCGTCCATCACTGGATTGACCGGGCACTGGTTGCCGAAGTGGCACGCCTGCGGCCCGAGTACTCATTTGTATTGATCGGCGAGTGCAAGTGTGACGTTACTGAACTCGAGCGGTGCGGCAATGTGCTGCTATTGGGCAGACGACCTTATGACAGCCTGCCTGCCTATTGTGCCGCCTTTGATGCTGCCCTGCTGCCGTTCACCAACTGCCCCATGACGCGGAACGTCAACCCCGTCAAGATGTACGAGTATCTGGCAGCCGGCCTGCCTGTTGTCTCTACACCGCTCCCCGAGGCGGGGGGCTTCGGCGACGCCATCACCGTCGCCGATACCGCCGAACGCTTTGCCAAAGCGTGTGACGACGTTTTGTCCACCGCTCAGCCACAACGGCGGGCCAAGATCAGCGGCCTTGTCGAGAATGAATCGTGGGAGTCCAAGGTCGAGTTGTTGTCCGCGATCATCGAGAAGGGAGACTTACCGGGTGAATCAACGAGTCCTACTCGTCAGCCCTCCTGCCGAAGTCGTGCGGGAGTGTTATGACACGCCTAACTACCCGGCTATTGGGATCGCCTACGTCGCCGGCTATCTCAAGTCACACGGAGTGGACGTCACCGTGCTGGACGGGAAGCTCGCCCGCCTCACCGTCGATGAGGCCATTCAAGATGTCATTGAGCGTCACCCACGTGTGTTCGGTCTATCAGCCATGACGCATGAGATTGCCACGGCTGCGAAGATCGCACGAGCTGTGCGCGCCGCCTGCTCCGACACCGTCGTCGTCCTCGGGGGATTCCATGGTACGTTCCTCCCTGAGCGCACACTTCGCGAGTTCCCTGTGTTCGACTATATCATTGTCGGCGAAGGCGAAATGGCTTGTCTCGACTTCGTCCAGGCTGTCTTCGATGGGCGCGATCCGTCGAACACTCAAGGTGTTGCTAGCCGCACACTGACAGCTGATGGCACTGTTGCCAACGTCCGTCTCAACGGTCGCGGTGCGGTTGCCGAGAACCTCGACGATCTCGGCATGCCGGCCTGGGAACTCTTCCCACAGACCGAGATGTACCCCATTGTGACTCAACGCGGCTGTCCATTCGGCTGCAACTTCTGCAGCCGCCCCTACGGACGCAAGGTTCGTCGCCGCTCGCCGGCCCACGTTGTGGCTGAGCTGAGGCGAAGCGTCGAGCAATACGGGTGTCGGCACGTTGACTTTTATGATGAGACCTTCACGGTACGGCGGGAACACGTCCATGGTCTCTGCGACGCCATTATAGAAGCTGGCCTGCACAGGAAGCTCACGTTCTGGTCCTATGTTCATGCCAACACGATCGATCTTCCCACCGCCCGAAAGATGAAGATGGCAGGCTTTAGGGAAGTGGGTTTCGGTGTCGAAAGCGGCAACCCCCAAATCATGAAGCAGATGAAAAAAGGCGTCACGCGCGGGGATGTTCTCAAGGCAAGGAACATATTTCGCGAAGCCGGTCTTAGGTTCGCAGCCTACTTCATTATCGGCCATCCATACGAGACCAAAGACACGGTCAAAGATAGTATCGATCTGGCCGTTCGTCTCAACCCCGACTCTGTCGCATTCGGTATTATGACACCCTATCCCGGTACTCAAATCTGGGAGATGGCCACCCGCGGCCAGGGTGAATACAAGATGCTCAGCATGAGATGGGAGGATTTCAACAAGCAAACCGGCTCGGCACTCGAGCTCGAGACCTTGTCGCGCAGACAGATGGAACTGCTGCAGCTTAGAGCCTATATCACGGTATACGCGCGCAACCTCCGCTTTCGTGAGATGTTCCAAGCCAGCATCGGCAACCGCAAACGGATCGCCTTCATTCTCCGCAAGCTCCTTTCGCGTACAAAAGAGGCGGCGTCCTCGTCCTGGCTCGACGGGACCGGCAAGCAACCGATCCTTACTGGCTAAATCAGGTCGCGCAAAGACTAGCCGCTACTTTGACGGTCCAGGGCCTTCCATTGTTTGAAAAACCCGCGCCAAAATTAGCCACGTGCATTGGCCCGGGTTACGTTTCGACAATTTTGGCGTGGGGTGGGACCCGCGGCTCGGCGTACGGTTTTGGACGCTGGTCTGACCCTACGACTGTAAGACCCGGTGGCATTGTTCACGGAACTTGACACTTTCCCATCCCGATCTAGCATAGAGTGATAGCTTAGGACGGTTCTTCCGGGTGAGCTGGGTTCCGTCCGACGCGGGGTTCAGTGGGGGAGGGCACACCGGGCGGGTTGGCCGGTGTTTTGGGACGCTACGATGTGTGGGATGCACAGCGTGGATCTTATCGCCTGCGTAGCTGAAGATCACGTGACGCTGTGTGTTTTAACCTATAAAAAAGATGTTTACGGGCATTGTAGAAAGTACGGGCACGATCAAGAGCACCCGACCGGTGCCGGGCGGGCGGCGATTAAGTGTCGAGGTCGGGCCCATCGCGGAGGAATGCCCGCTCGGTGCAAGTCTCTCTGTTAGCGGTGTCTGCTTGACCGTCGCAGGTGCAGCCGGCAGCACGCTCGAATTCGACGTCATTACCGAGACCCTCGAAACGAGTACGTTTGGGTCTAAACGAGTCGGCGATCGCGTCAACCTGGAACGCTCACTGAAAGTTGGAGATCGCTTCGACGGCCACTTCGTGCAAGGCCACGTCGATGGCCGGGCAGCGGTCACCCGCGTTCAGGCGTCGCCCCGCGAGTATGTCATCTGGCTGCAGCCCGACACGATACTGACACCCTACATCATTCCCAAAGGCTCAATAGCCATCGACGGGGTCTCGCTGACCATCGCCGCAGTCGAGGGTGGTGAGTTTTCGGTGGCGTTCATCCCAACGACGCTCCAGAGAACCACGCTTTCATCGCTGAAAGCCCGAGACACCGTGAATATCGAGACCGACATTATCGCCCGAACAATCGTCCACCACCTGACCGGGATGTCGGGTTCGACCGGTCTGACGATGAGTTCACTGCGGAAGGCTGGTCTGGTATGACGGGCGAAGGGCTCGACAACGGCGTCTCCCAACCGATGGCCTGTGCCAAACCGTTGATTGGCATTACCATGGGTGATCCCTGCGGGATCGGCGCCGAGGTCATCATTAAGGCACTTGCGGACCCGGACGTTCGCTCGCTTGCTCGGTTCGCCATCTTCGGGGTTGACGAGGTGCTGACAGCCGCGGCGGACGTCTCAGCCATTCGGCCCTTCTGGTTTCGGATCGCCCACGACGACGAGCTGCGAATCGACAGCGGCGTGATCGTGCTCGATTTTGACGAATACGCTGCCGGCTATTGGCTAAAAGCACGTCCGACAGCCGAAGGCGGCAAAGCGTCGTTGCGATTTCTGGATAGAGCCGTCCGAGCGGCACAAGCAGGTTCGATTGCCGCCATCGTCACCGCTCCGATCCACAAAACCAGTTGGAAGCTTGCTGGCTGTCGTTTCCCTGGACACACCGAAAACCTGGCGGATGCGTTCAACACAAAGCGGGTCACGATGACCTTTGTGGGCGGTGGTTTGTGTGTTGCCCTGGCGAGCACGCACATTTCCCTCTTCGAGCTGCGCAACCGCTTTACGATCGGGTTGGTGTTTCAGCCGGTCGATCTGCTTCACGACGCCCTGACCCGACTGTTCGGCATCGAGCATCCGCGCATCGCGGTCGCGGGCTTGAACCCGCACGCCGGCGAGAGCGGGCGGTTCGGTGACGAGGAAAAGCGGGTCATCGAACCTGCCATGCAGATGGCCCGTAACGCCGGTATTAACGTCGAGGGACCCTTCCCTGCCGACACACTGTTTACTCCGCGAAATCGCTCTCGCTTTGACGGTATCGTGGCCATGTACCATGACCAGGGTCTTATCCCCGTCAAAATGTTGGCCTTCGACACCGCCGTCAACCTGACACTCGGCTTGCCGATCGTGCGGACCAGCCCAGATCACGGGACAGCCTTCGACATCGCCGGAACCGATCAGGCTGACCCCGGCAGCATGAAAGAAGCCATCCGCCTCGCCTGCCAGCTCACTGCCCGCGTTTCCGTGGTACCGGTGGCAGAGCCACCGATCCCCATTTGAGAGGGTGAGCAGCAAAGCCCGCACATTCCTAAGTCGCGGGTAGAAATGGAACCCGATCTTGTCGGGATCCCGCGCGGGCTCTCAGTGCAAGTAAACGCTCGTCCTTGGGGAAACTCGGTCTATGAATATAGGAGGTACTCCTGCCCGTAAGAACGACGGATAAGGGTGTCGGTTATGGGTTGTCGTCGTGAGATTCAGGCAGCCGAGCACCCACCAATACATTTCTCGGACGATCCCTCCCGCAACGATTCGATACAGTGCCAAGCCTTGACGTACGGTATAACTCCGCCAACGATCCGGTGAAACACTTAGGCATCGACCTCGGTACCGATGCCAGAAGGAGGGAAGAACATGGCCAGCAGGACAAACAAGTCTGCCGGGCAGATCGAACGGTTCGTTTCCAGCGCGAGCGGCGTTACCGTCACGGAGTACGCCGTGATGGTCGCACTCATTGCCCTGACGGCCATCGGTTCGATTGCCGGCATCGGTCTGGCTGTCGAGGGGTCCTTTACTGCCCTGTACGAACATGTAGCCAGCATCTTCTGACGCACTCGCTTGCGCTTCCAGGCAGTGAGACGTGGTATAGAGCTGCGACCATAGCGTCGTTTGCGACACGGGAAGACTTGGAGAAGCAACGCCGCACTCTGAACACGCGGCTAGCGACCAAGATTCAGCGTCACTCGCCCAACCGACCTTCCCACTCCGGCTCCGTGGGTTCCTCGAACATGCGGACGTAGCTCTCGTATCGCTCTGGATGGATCTCTTCGCGCTCGACGGCGGCTTTAATCGCGCAACCGCCCTCATGTCGATGCGTGCAGTCGGGGAACTTGCAGTTGGGCACGTGCTCAAGAAACTCCACGAATAGGGCTTCCAGCTCGTCTCTGTCGACTGTGGACAAGTCAAACGACCGGATCCCCGGTGTATCCACGACGTAGCCGCCGATATCGAGCTTCAGCAGCGTGGCCGTCGATGTGGTATGTCTTCCCTTGCAGGTTTGCTCGATGATGTCGCCGGTCCTCAGTTTGAGGTTCGGTTGAATACGGTTGAGCAGCGAGCTCTTTCCGACACCGCTTTGTCCTGCGATCACGCTCTCCTTGTTTTTAAGCTGTTCTTTCAGTGCCTCAATCCCGTCGCCAGTGACCGCGCTTGTGGCCAGCGTCGTGTAACCGAGCTTTGCGTAGCGATCGAGCAGCTCGAGCGTTGTACCGCCAGGGTCGAGATCGAGCTTGTTCATGCAGATGACAGGTACGATCTCGCCAGCATGCGAGGCTACGAGATACCTATCGATCAAGTGGGGTTTGGGCGGCGGCAAGTCCGCGGAGCTGACAAGGATGGCTTGATCCACGTTTGCCACAATCGTCTGAACCCGCCGCCCCGTTCGTCGCCGGAGCAGACCTTGCCTCGGTTCGACCGCTTCGATGACACCTTCCCTGGCGATTCCCTCCGTGTCGCCTTCGATGCGAAACCGCACCCGATCTCCGACTGTGACCGGGTGCCTCTCCTCGATTTTCCGGGTCCGGAGCACGCGACGCACCGTGCAAGGCCAAATCCGCTCGCCGTCATCCACCTCCGCAAACAACCCCCGCATGGAGAGAACGACGCCGTGGGAGACCCCCTCAGCCAACGACCTATCCGTATCCCGAACGGTGATCGTCCGCTTTCGCGAGAGGGCGCCCTTGGCGACAACGCTCTCGCCGCGATCGGCATCAACTTCGAGATCGTCTTCCTGCCGGGCCTCCCGCGTCCAATCCGTCTGGCGACGCGGAACCGATCGGTTCCGCCGAAAGAGGGCGCGGGTTTTCTTCACGCCCCGTTGTCGACGCTTGTCGGATGGCGAACTCATGTCCCACCCATTGTACCGGATTTGACGACCAGAAAGTCAAGAGCACGCCAGATCCTGGTATAAACGCCCTACCTGTGCGACTGACGCACAGGGAGCCGTTGTGAACTGAGCGGACCTCCATTATATTGCCGACGCTGCGGTCAATTCGTGCCGCTTTGTGTGTTGGTCAAGACCGAGGACCAGGAGACGAATCGTGGGGGCTGCATTTGGTGACCGTCTTGTGTCCGCCATCCGGGACAAGAACGCGCCCGTGTGCGTGGGACTTGACCCGCTGATCGAGCGATTTCCGCCGAGCGTGCTGGCGGAAGCTGGGATTGCTCTGGAAAAAGCCACCAACCCTGGTGGTCCTGTCGACCTGGGTGCCGCGGCCGATGCACTGCGGTCCTTTGGCCGCGACGTCATCAGAACGGTCGCACCATACGTACCAGCCGTGAAGATCAACATAGCGTTCTTTGAGCGCTACTACACACCGGGCTTAGCCGTCTACCACGAACTGATCCGGCAAGCACGGGAACTCGGACTGCTCGTGATCGGAGATGTGAAGCGAGCAGATATCGGCCACTCGACCACACAGTATGCCAACGCCCAACTGGGTGGGATGGCTCATGCCGACATTGCGGTACCCGACGCGGTTACCGTCAATCCCTACTTTGGTTACGATGGGATCCGACCTTTCGTTGATATCGCCCGTGAAACCGGTCGTGGCCTTTTTGTCCTTGTCCAGACGAGCAACGAGTCGGCGGCGGAGGTGCAAGGCCAGCGCCTATCGGACGGCACCACACTCTGCCAGCTCGTCGGCCGCCTCGTGCAGACGTGGGCGAGTACCGAAAGTCTCGTCGGCACCAGCGGCTACAGTTGCATTGGTGCCGTCGTCTCGCCGCGCGATCTGGAGTCGACAGAGCTGATTCGGGCAGCCATGCCCAACTGCATCTTCCTCGTGCCGGGCTTTGGGGCCCAGGGCCGAACGGCGGACGAGGTGGCCAAATGCTTCAAGCCCGATGGTACCGGCGCCATCGTCAATGCCTCACGCAGCGTTATCTATGCTTATCAGGACGAATGCTATCGCGATGTCCTCGGAGACGACTGGCGCCGCTGCGTTGCGCAGGGATGCCAAGACTTCGTCGATTCGATTCGCGGTATCATGCCTTCGTAGTTTCTGCGCATCGCGGCCGATAACGGTGCGATCGCTTGCCGTAGCGCCGCGCCCTGGGCGCGCATGCCATGTTGGACCAGGTTAACGTACGCAATCCTGCGATTGCCCCCGAGTCGCTGCCTCATAGCCTGCGCCGTGATGCGACTGTTATTGACGTGCACGCGATCTTAACGGTGGGTCCAGACTGAGACCCGTATCCCTTTCTGGGTCCCATACCGATCCTGGTGCGCCGGCTTCACAGAACAGTGGCGATCGACCTTACCTGTAGCTCGCGTTGGTTATTGGCAGGCGGTGCCGTCACATGTGCGCGGTCAGTCGAAAAAGGGGACCTTAGGCTGCACAAAAAAACTTGACTCAAAACCGCGGTCTGCACCGTGTGAGACCAGCTTGAGCCGGAAAATCACTGTCTCATTTGGCAGCCCGGGAATTTATATCCTACCGTTCCAGCAAAGCCAAGCTCGCCTTCACAGTACGGCCTGAGTCGTTTAAGGGGTTCTAAACTATGGCACTGACCCTAACGAACACGAACACGATTCAACTGCTGAGTATTCTCAACAGAAATACCGCCGCGCAACAGAATACCCTCAAGCAGTTGACCACCGGCAGGCGCATCAACACGGGTAAAGACGATCCCGCGGGGTTGATCGCCCTATCACTTCTGAACGCTGAGCGGACAGCCGTAGAGCAGTCCCTCAACAACAACCAGCGGACTGACGCGATCCTTACCGTGGCCGACTCCGCGTTTGAGGAGATCTCCACCCTGCTGAACGAGATGGAATCACTGGTTGTGGCTTCGACGAGTGACGCCAGTTTTACCGCAAGTGAGATCGCCGCCAACCAGTCGCAGATCGACGACGCCCTCACGGCCATCGACCGCATCGTCAGTACGACGAACTTCAACGGCAAGAAGCTGTTGGACGGTAGCTTCAGCATCCAGACCACTGGTGTGGCTGGCAACAGCAACCTCAGCAATGTTCGCGTCTACTCCCGCAGCCAAGCTACCGCAAACACCACGCTTACCATAGATCGTGTGGCATCCGCACAGCTTGCGACGGCCACGTTTGCGACCATGGGAGGAGCAGCCACGACCCGCACGAACGGTGCCACTGAAGTCGTGATCCAGGGAGCACTGGGTGCGACCACCCTGACGATTGCCAGCTCGCTTACCCAGGCGCAAGTCGTAGCGGCGGTCAACGGGGCGAAAAGTCAGACGGGCGTGTCGGCCATCCAGACTGCGGGCAACATCGGGCTGAACTCGACGACCTATGGAACCGACGCGTTCGTGAGTGTCCAGGTGCTTTCCGGAGGACTGATCAACTCGAGCTATGGGACGGCGACCGATGACGGCTCGACGGCGAACGACATCGCGGCCGTCAGCAAGACCACCGGTTCGGACGCGACCATCAACGTCAACGGCCAGAATGCGGCCACCGATGGCCTGGACGTCGTCTACAGCGCCAACGGACTGAGTCTTTCGTTCACCCTGGGTACCGACTTCGGGCGAGGGAATACCGCCTCGACGCAGACCAGCTTCACGGTGCAGGCATCGGGCGGGGCAACGTTCCAGTTAGGCACGACCGCAGACACTCACCAGACGATCGGAATCGACTCGCTGGCCACGTTCAACCTGGCTGGCGGCAACGGAACGGCGCGTCTATCCGAAATGAAATCAGGTGGTTCGGTCGACCTCGACAGTGATGCCGGCGGAGCGCTGACGACCGTCCGCGAAGCCATTAGCGACCTGGCCTCCGTTCGAGGACGTATTGGCGGGTTCCAGAAATTCCAGGTAGGAAGCGCCATCAAATCACTTGAGGCAGCCAACATCGGGTTGACTGAGGCTGCCAGTGTGATCGGCGACACCGATTTCGCCATCGCCACGGCAAGACTGAATCAAGAGACCGTGCTGATCCAGGCTGGTGTCGCACTGCTGGGCGTCGCCAATCAGCAGGCGGCTCAGATCCTGTCACTGCTATAGCCGCCGCGATGCCGATTGCCAAGTGAACGAGTGAGCGGCAAAGGGGGGGACCGACGCCGCTCGAACAACGGGGTGCGGCGGCGGGTCGAAGGCCAAGTGCCTTCACCCGCCGCTTTCCGTCTTATCGCTGCCACACGATAGATGAACCTCTTTCCGAGCCCGGAGCGCGAGCGACGGATGCGACCCGATGGGACAAACAC
>CAYOQG010000118.1:0-15848 GCA_964405925.1 uncultured Phycisphaeraceae bacterium
CCATGGACCGTCACTCGAGCGCTGCGACGATCGCAAGTCGCCCGAGCAAGAAACGCTGGAACAATACACCAACTATTCACAACGTTACGGACCCTCGCCCTCGGTGCACACTGGTGGTGACCTATCACGAAGGTCGACTACAGCTACCGATCATCGAGCTCAAGCGGGCGGCTTAAGGATAGTTCCCTCGGCCGATACATCGACAGGCATTCCTCGGATGCTACGCGCCCACGCTGCAGCTCGGACCACTTGTCCGGCCCGTGAAACGGGAGTCCAAAGTCGCTGGCGCAGCGCACCTTCAGCGCTGGAACTTGCTCAGAATCCCACTACCGCGTGGTTGGCCCGGATGTGTCAAGTCGCCCGTGCTTCACGCGACCTCGTTGGCCCAATTCGCCCTGATTCACGCGCGAGGTCGACTTTCACGGTGGCAAGCGACATCTGCCCATCGTTTCACTGAAGCGTGCAGCGTAGGCCATGACCGGCCACTTCTCATGCCCTCCGCACACTCAACGTGCAGACAAACTCGTCGTATGTCGATGTCCTCACTCCTTGGACCGCCACTTGAGCGCTGCGACGATCGCGAGTCGCCTGCGCAAGAAACGGCGGGCCAATACAGCAGTAGGGGATCGGGATCGCCCTCACTTGCCCATGTCCGCCGTCCAGTTCACGACTAGTGTGATGGGGACGGTCTGGCTTTCATCTGGCGTATTAATGATGAACTCCTGTCCATCGGGCGAAACGTCATAGGCGAAGCCTACCGTGGCTGTGGTCTGACTAAACAGCACTTGTTGGCGTCCGACCTCAAAGGAAAAGCCATCGTCATCGACCTCCACGGCGATGAACCTGTCATCGGGTGCGACATAGAACAGCTCTTGACCATCTCTTCGCCATCGCGGCAGTGTTCCTCCATAAGTCGAGATCCGCCACTTCCGGGCTTGCCTCGCAGATTCATTCTTTCCTTGCAGGAATGACGCCACGTATACCTCATCCCGGCCGGTTTCGTCAGAAGTGTACGCTATCCACCGCCCGCCGGGTGAAAACTGGGCGTCGTACTCCGTAAAGGGGGTTGGCTGGAACGGGATGAGTTTGCTCTCATCGCTCTGTAGGGGCAACAAGACTATATCGGCCTCTGTCCTGGCCACTACGTCCCCCCGTGTACAGGCAATGAAACGCCCGTCCGGCGACCAGTCGGTCGCCTGAAGGGTGCCCCCAGACTCCCAAAGAATCTGTTTATCACCCGGTCGGCTGGAAAGTACGATCTTCCTAACGCCGTCTGGTTGGTTCTCGGCAGTATAGACGATCCGGGTCCCATCGGGTGACCACACGGGTAACACCTCGCTCCAGGGGCTGAACGTCCTCCGGGTAAAGACGTGGCGAGTGAGGTCGCAAATGTAGATATCACTCGGATCTCCCCGAGTGACCGCGAGGCGCTTCCCATCAGGCGAAAGTCGGATGCTGAAGTAAATGTTCCGCTCGCCGACGGGTCCGAGCTCCTTTCCCGTTCGGCCGAAGCGGACCAGTTTCGTACCCGCTTGGCCGGTGTGATACGCGAGAATGTGACCGTCCGAAGCGCTAAAGGCAGCATGCCATGTCCCCGCGTCATAGAGAATGCTCTCGGCAATACAGAGCGGCTCGCCGTCCAGGCGCTGTCGGTGCACGTCGAAGCTTTGACACATCAGCTTTCTCTTGCGGTGGAAGAGCACACGCCCGCTGACAAAGGCCGCATTAGCATCGGTGGAAAGAAGATGGCGACTCTCACCGTCATCAAGAGAGCCTACATATACTCCCTCATGCGTTCGCAGAGCCTCATTGTGCTGGGCGGCCAGATAGAGGAAATGTCGGCCGTCCGGTAGAAAATGAGGCCAGCGGTGCGTAGAGTGCTTGGCGTCGTCCACCTCGGTCACCCGTCTTGGCACTCCTCCCGAGCCCGGAACAGAATAGATAGCGCTGCGAAACTCAGGGGAGAAGAGAATCACTCCGTCCTTACTCCAACTTCCACCGCGGCCATTCAAAGCGTCACACAGGATTTTCACCGGCCCACCCGACGCCTCGATGGTTTTCAGTTTGCCACCAGCAAAAAAGCCAAGATACCGGCTATCGGGGGACCAAAAAGGAAACGTGGCCTCCGCGGTACCTTCCAATCTTCGGGCTAACAGCTGGTCCAGCTGACGAACCCACAGGTGTCGACCTTCCGTGTCGGTAGCTACAAAGGCGAGTCTACGCCCATCCGGAGACAGAGCCACTGGTCCGGCATCGTCGCCAAACGCAATAAACCGCGTACCCGGGGGCGGCAAAAGGGATGTACGGATTACCGGCTCGCTTGCGCCGGACAAGAAACGACTGCCGAGAATTCCAACAAGCCCAATGGAGATACCCAATACGACCACGGCGACCGGCAAGCCATGGCGGACCCATGACCTTGCCGCCGCTGGCGTTGTGGGGATCACCTCCAACATCCGTGTTTCGTCCGGAGCGCCCAGATCGAAAAGGGCATCACCCATATCACGGAGGCGGTGCTTACGATCTTTCCCCAGACAACGGCGCAGGAGCAGGCGTATCGCAGGAGGTGTCTTCTTCGGAAGAGCGGCGTAATCGGGGTCTCGATCGAGAATCGCTGACAGCACGTCGGCGGGCGTGCTCCCCCTGAAAGGTCTACGACCCGTCAAACACTCGTACAACGTGCAGCCAAACGACCAGATGTCCGTGCGTTTGTCGATAGGCCGGCCTCGTGCCTGCTCCGGGCTCATGTAGGCTACAGTCCCCAGAATGGCGCCTTCCCGAGTCCGCTGTGCAGGCTCGCTTGACGAAAGCGAACTCGCCTGCACAGATGAGCTCGTGTGCGTTGCCTTGGCCAGACCGAAGTCAAGAACTTTCACGATTCCGTCGGGAGTGATCTTGATATTCGCCGGTTTGACGTCACGGTGAATGACGCCGTGTTCGTGCGCGGCTTCCAACGCCGACGCGATCTGTTTGCAAACGTCCAGGCCTTCCTGGAGCGGTAAGGGGCCTCTCTCGAGTCGCTCCGCGAGCGTTTCTCCTTCGACGATCTCCAAGACAAGAAATTGCTCACCGTTGGCCTCCTCCAGGCCGTAAATCCCCTCTATGTTTGGGTGTTGGAGCGAAGCCAAAAGCTTTGCCTCACGCTCGAAACGCGCGGCACGCTGTGGGTCGCCCAGCATGGCCGGTGGCAACACCTTAAGGGCCACGTAGCGCTCAAGCTTCGGATCCCACGATCGGTAAACCTGTCCCATGCCGCCGACACCGAGGAGGGATTGGACCTGGTAACTGCCAAGATATGCGGGCAGATGCGGATGGGGGGCTGCAGCCCGGACTTCCCCAAGCAGTTCGTTGTTGGATCTGATCTGCTCAGCAGCCCGAGCACAACTGTCGCACGCCGATATGTGCATCTGTGCTGCAACGCTGCATAGCTTGCCCACGGCGTAGGCTTCAAGCTCCTCTGCTGAGAGGCACTCAGAAGTGGCGTTGGGATCCATTGCTACGTGTCCTCGTCGTAGAGTTGTTCCAGTCGGGCCACGATTTCGCGCAGCTTCTCGGCCACACGATTCTTGGCCATGTAGACGCTGCCGAGGCTCATGCCAAGGTCGCGAGCTACTTGTTCGGCTGGGTGCTCCTGTAGGACAAGCAGCTCAAACGCCCGGAGCGTTTTGCGAGCCATCTTGCTGTGCTGGTACAATTCGCTGACAGCCTGGCGCAGGATCGTCGTGCGCCGGGCCTCCAGCCACAGTGTTGCACACTCTTGTTCCGCGGGAAGGTCGTGCAGCCCGGATTGCCCTCGCCAGCTCCCCCGCCGCGCCTGGGACCGTCCCAGATCTGCAGCCCGGAACCTGACCATGGACACGATCCAAGAACTTAGCCGCCCACGCTCGCGGATGTACTTGCCTGATCGGTACTCCTGGAGGAAGCGGAGAAGGGTCTCTTGCGTAACGTCTGCCGCGTCCTCGTTGTCTAGGCCAAGTTTCCTGGCAAATGCAAAAACGATCGGGCGGTAGCGGGCGTCGAACTCTCGCCACACTTCGTCGTTGGCTGGATCGAACAAACCTTCCAGCAGCGATGTGCTCGTCTGTAGCGCGCTCGCCATGGCCCCGACAACCTGAAAGGTTACGCGCTTGTACCAATCGCATGGACACACCGGCGAAGCGGTCATAGCCGCCGTACGGAGCGATGAGCAGGAAGTGGTTCGCCTTGAAATGGAGAACCGGCTCTCGCAAGTTGCGACTATCCAGGAGACCGTCGTCCGGCGCTCACGACCTTCTGTTGTTCCGGAGAACCTCGCGGCTGCGTTTCGAGGGAATGCGTAGCTTTGCCGCCAACCCAAAAGGGCAAGGGAAGATGGGCGTCCTTCAGGTCGCTCGACCTTCAGTCTTGGTCCCTGGGGCGGCGCTCAGACCCACGGCGCGCCGCGGCTGCCTTGTCCTCCCCCCGAGCTGTTGGGGATCGTACCTTGTAACCCTCGCCGGGGCAACGTCGAGACCAAGCGACAACACAGAAAAAATCCGAGGCAACTGTGAGAAACGGCGTGCTCGGTGCGGACTGTTGGTGAGGGCCAAGCACTGTGATGCCGGACCGCAGGCGTCCGCTTCGGCCATGCAGGGGCAGCTGTCGAGGGCGCCAGCCCTCGGTGGAGCATCCATGGCCAAAAGACAAATCATCTGAGACTGCACTGTTCCCCACAAGAGAGGTGATCTCGAACAAGACCAGCACCGTCTCGGGGGGCACCATGATCATTGTCACGCGCGACTGCTTTTCTTGGGCCGGACCGAAGAGCACACCGTTGAAAGGAGAACTGTCATGAAAGCCAGACGAGGCAAGAAAAGATTCTGTTGGCGTTGCTGTCGATACGTTTGCAGCGGGCCGAGGCTGCCCGTTGCGGTTGCCGGCCTCCTTATCTTCATTGTGGGGGCCGTCGTCGCTCCTCCCGGGAGAGACGACGGAGTCTTGGCATCGCCTGCGCCCGGGTTGCACCGGGATGCCCTTGATAAGGAGCCCGCTTCGCAATTCGATGCAGGTGCTGGCGTTCAACTGGCCATGGCGGATCCACGACCTCAGCCATCTCGGCAATGGGGCGTCGAGGCACCGGAGCTCGGTGGGCTCGTTCGGATCGCCCGGGACGATATCACCTCCGAGCCAACACGACCGCCATTGCCGGACGCCAGTCCCCTTACCCGCTTCAACACTCTAGGCGAGCCGCCGCCCACACCGGGATGGGGCTTCGATTCGCCCACCCCGGACCTCTCGTTCGAAGGTCTGGGCGCCACAGCCGGGGACCCCCACTATCCCGATACGCAGATCGCCGTTGGCGAGGGGATCGGGTATAACGGACGCGTCGTGCAGGTCACGCAGAGTAGGGTCGGAATGTGGCGCAAGACCGGACCGACCGACGGTTTCTTCATTCTAAGGCTCGATGAGATATTCGAGCCTTCGCCAGGGAACAAAGTGGGCTCTGCCAAGGTGGTGTATGACCAGCACGCAGGGAGGTTCTGGATTGTGTGCCTCGAGAATGCGGACCCGCCAGATCCTGCCGAGAGCAAGATCCACATCGCTGCGTCGATTGACAGTACGCCAGAAAACCTCATCACCGATTGGGAACAATGGGAGCAACCGGCCGCGTACGCCTTCGACACGGTCCTCAGCTGTCCCAAGTCTATCCAAGGCATCGGCGCCGATGAGCACGCGCTGTTTATCGCTATGAACTACTTCGGCGGCGGCACCGACCCGTTCAAGGGTGCCAGGATCCTCGTTCGCGAAAAGGCTCCCCCAGGCGAGCCAGGAAACATGATGTTTCTGACCTTGCCGTGGCCGGAGTACTTGGGTCTCAGAATCTATGACATGATGCCCGCGCACGTCTACGGACCGCAACCCGACCCCGCCGCGTTCTTCCTGATCAACCGCGTTGACCATACCCGTTTCCACCTGATGGCGATAACAGGGCATGACCGTTGGCCCAACTTGCAGTTGGCTAGCGGAACCTTCGCATGGAGCGCCGCAGAGCAAAGAGAACGACCCCATATTGCCAACCAGTGCAACGACCTCGACGGTGGACTGGAGGCGTGCCCCTACAGCATTACGAGTGCGGTGTATCGGGACGGCAGGATTTACTGCTCTCAGACCTCCTATGAAGTGGGCCGTCCGACGGAAGTTCTTTGGCACGAAATCCGCCCGTCCCTAACGGTATCACCACACTACCCATACCAGCCAACCCTAGACGACGCCGTCGTACAGCAAACCGGTGGCATCATGGACCCAGACGTGTCGTTCCACAACGCGTCGATCGCCGTCGATGATTTGAGAAACGCAGCCCTCTGCTTCACGGAATCGTCCCCAACGGGATGCCCCTCGGTTTCCTATGCGCTGCGTCTCGGAGGCGATGATCCCGGAGTGTTCAGAAGCCGACAGGTCGCAAAGACGAGCGCGCACGAGTTCAACGTCGGAGCCACTAATGGCTCCCAGCCTTGGGGCAGCACCTCGGGGGCGGTGCCGGATCCCGGTCCACTAGATGGCGTCAATCGTTGTTTCTGGGTAGCCAACGAGTACTCCAAAAGTGACTACCCCTCTCTTTGGGGCACCTGGATCGCCAAATTCTGCACTCACACCGAGTGGGCCTGTTGTCTCAGGCACGACACCTGCACTGACACGACGGAAGAGGAATGCAAGCCACACCTATTCCCCGACTACGACCGCGTCGAGTTTCAGCCGGGCAAAAGGTGCCCGAGCGGTCACGACATACGGACCAACCGCCACGACTCCGCCGACGCCGTGGTTACCCACTGGGCCGATCCGGCGCTTTACTGCTATGACCTCGCTCCCGACCCTGGGCCGAAACGTCGCATGCCTGGCTCGTCCTGGTCTGACAACTTCGATTCTTACGGTCTCGACACTCAAGTGGAAGGACAGGGTGGCTGGGAGAACTGGTCCGGTGATTGGTATGCGGATGCGTACGTGAGAGACGTCCAAGCCAACAGTGGTCCTCATTCGGTAGATATTTCGATGGACGACGACCCAGTAGACCCCCAGTGGGACTCGAATGTGGTGCGCCCATACAACGGGTACGGTTCCGGCGTGTGGGTCTACGAGGCCTGGTGCTACGTGCCAGACGATTTCGAGTCGGGACCGGGCGAGCCAGAGGAGAAGGGCTCGCATTTCGGCCTCCTGAACACTTACGACCCCGGCAGTGGCGACTACCGGTGGTCGGTTCAGCTCCGCGTGGACTCGCCCGGTGGCGGGCTTGGGGGTTGGTTTAGACACGACGGGCTCACGCCAACGGCTGTGCCGTTGATCTACGGCCAATGGGTGCAGGTCTACGTGTACATTGACCTCAGCACCGACTCGTACCGGGTTCACTACAACGGCATACCGCTGGGCAGCGGCGTGTGGTCCAGGGGCATCGACGGGGGCGGCGGCGCTCTCGAAATCGCTGCCGTCAATCTCCGCGCCAACGGTTCCACGCCGGTCTACTGGGATGACCTGCAGCTGTACCGTCCCCCGGTTGTCTCGCCGCCTGTATGGTACGAAAGCTTCGATACCTACGACCTACTCAGTGAACTGGAGGGCCAAGGCCTGTGGGAGAACTGGCAGGATGACCCGTTTGCGGATGCGTTCGTGACAGATGCCGAAGCCCTCAGTCCTCCCCATTCGGTAGACATCTCGACAGACGACTCTTTATACCCGCAGTGGGACTCGAATGTGGTGCACACATACAGCATGTATACTTCGGGGCTGTGGGAGTACAAGGCTTACTTATACGTACCAGGCGATTTTGAGTCGGGTGGAGTACCGGGGGAGAGGGGCGCGCATTTCGGTCTCCTGAACACCTACGACGTCGAGGCTCAGGACTACCGTTGGTCGGTCCGCCTACGCGCCGACTCGGATGATGGAGGCTGGTTTAGACGCGACGGCATCGACGGGGGGAGCCTGCCGCTGATCACCGACCGATGGGTGGAGGTGAAAGTGCGCATAGACTTGGACAGAGACTTATACCGGGTCTACTACAATGGGGTTCCGCTGGGGGCGGACGGCTACTGGACCGAGGGTATCGACGGAAAGTGGGACGGGGCGCTCAATATTGCCGCCGTCAATCTGCGCGCCAACGGTTCCTCGACGGTCTACGTAGATGACCTACATCTCCGAGAACCCCCTTACGTGGTCGATGGGTGGAGGACGCACCCCGACGAAACAGAGCAGGACACCTGCCACAACTTTGGCGGCGACGCGGCATCTTCTCCGGAAATCCCAGCCGACTTCTTTACCTATGACGATATCAATGGCCCGCACTCAGAGCCTTTTGCCGGCCAGGCGTGTCTGGAAGGTGTTCCTGATGTCGAGTGGGCCTACGCCGACACACTCGTCCGCCGTTGGGCCGATCCCTTCCACCCTCGTGATCTCTCCCCGAAACCGCGAACAGTGGAGGCCGAGATCTTCGCCCTCAGGTTGAGAAGCATCGAAGACATCGCGGTGAACTACGACGACGGCAGCACCGAGTATTTCGCTGTGGAGGTGATGCTTTCGCCTACCCAAAAACCGCCCAACCTGGGAACCGTGACCGCGACAAGGACACACTGCAACGGCGGAACGTACGACTCGGTCTTGTATGTCTGTCCCCTTTTCAAATTCATAGGAGTAAGGGGGACGCTTGACCTGGACGCGTGTGGCAGCGGGTGGGACCCCGTCACATTGCTGCAGACTGGGAACACGTGGGTGGCCGACGCCCATCCCAGTCTCAACTTCAACCCCGCGTCCAGCACATGCTTTCACCCGGGGATTGTAGACGACCCCATTCGGTACCCTCCGGACTGCGACTGCGACGAAAACGGGATCCGGGACGACTGGGAACTGACCGGAAACGATTGCAACGGTAACGGTGTGCACGACGCCTGTGAACCCGACTCGGATGGAGACGACTGGATCGACGGTTGGGACAACTGTCCCCACGATGCCAACCCGATGCAAGAGGACTTCGACGGTGATCTGCGGGGCGACCTGTGTGACCCCTGCCCCTACCTCCCAGGGGCTATCGAGGGCGATGAAGATGGCGACCTGATCGACGACATCCTGTATCCGGCATCAGCAGCGGACAATTGCCCGTGCGTACCCAACCACGATCAGCTCGACACGGACAACGACGGGATCGGCGATGCTTGTGACTGCTTCCCGCGCCCTGGCCCGCCCCTGGCAGAAGCAACCGTGCCCGACATTGGATCCGGGACCAGGAACCGATACCTGTCGTTTGGTGGCGTGACCCCTGCTGCGGAACCACAGGCGGCGCGGGTAACCTTCAAGAGTCTGCCGGCCGATCCTCCACATTTCGACTTCAGGTATGCCGAGGGGAGACAGATGTGGGTAGGCGAGCCACGGCTGGTCAGTGAATCGTCCGGCAATGCGGACCCCACACCGCCGCCGACGTTTTGGGCCACTGAGCTGCAGTGTGATCCATTCTTCACGGACTGGAGCGTCTACGACTCAATTCACGTGTACGATGGTTCGATCGTTCCGGGCGCCGTATACGATCTGCAACTCGTCGCCCAGGCCTGGGATTGGCTGGAGGGGTGCTTCTCCGAACCACTGGAAGTTGCGATGAGCGCGGTGGGAGATGTTGTCGGTGACTGTGGGGTGACGCCATGCAGTCCGCCACAGGGCGTTGTCGATTTCACTGACATCTCAGCTGTAGTCGAGAAGTTTAAGAATGAGCCTGCTGCACCGAGAAAGGCACGGGCCGACCTGATCAACTCAGAGATCACGCAGCCTTTGCCGGATAGGAAGGTCGATTTCGTTGACATCAGCTATTGCGTGGATGCGTTTCGAGGCCAGGCTTCGCCGCTGCCCGGGCCGCCGATCACAGATCCTTGTAGCCCGGCTGCGAAGGCCCACGCTGGTCTGCGCGACGAGAATGCATTGGTGTCACTGGCGGATCAGCCGGTTGTGATCAGTCTGGGGCCCTCGGCATGGAAGATTCACGCCGGCAGTACATTCGATGTAGATGTTTATGCGACAGGCATCATCGACCTCCGTGCATATCAGTTGTCACTCGTCGCGAGTGGTGGCGAAAGCGGCATGCTGACAGTGCAGGATCTCTGGATCGATGAGGACCGCACGGATTACATGTTCGAGTTTCTCGACGCGGTCGCGGCTACCGACATCATCGGCAAACGTTTGGGCGCAACCGCGATGTCGGGTGGTCGCACAACGTCGGACCGGGTCTACTTGGGAACGTTCATGCTTCGAGCGTCGCCTGATGCGAGGGGGGACTTTACCCTGTCGCTTCGTGTAGACGAAGGTTCGACGTTCTTACGTGACTCGTTGCTTGCGTCGGTTCCGTTTCGCTTGGAGGAGCCAGAACCCATCACCATTGAAGTCGAAGACATCCGATCCCGTTCGCAACGTCCGATCGAGGACAGCCGCTGATCGGTGTCAACGCCGGTGCCCGCCCCTCTCGGCGGGCACCGGCCGGTACCTACACCATACTCTCAAAGTGGCAGACATTAGATGAACGTGGACTGTCCATTCCCCCGCAGTGTCGTGGCGGGCCGGGGTGCACTCAGCCAGTCGTGGACGAACGCCGCTTGCTTCCCGATTGTACAATCTCCGTTGTGCCTATGTGAATGGCAGCCTGTGCTCATCCAGCGGACCAAGACCACAGCGCCCGAGCCACGTGGCGCACCTGCAATCCGAATCAGTCAGAAGCGTCAGCTGCCGATCCAGACTATGCGTTCCTTGTCTGTCGTTCCCTTCGCCGCCAGGATGGAGTCGTATGTTGTTCAAATGTTTGAGCCACTGCCATTCATCATATATACTTCCCGCGCGGGTCAGTCGCCCGTGGTTGCCAACGGGCCGTCAAGGCCGGGAGAAGCTATGAAGTGAGCCAAGCTG
This sequence comes from uncultured Phycisphaeraceae bacterium, assembly GCA_964405925.1. GTDB lineage: Bacteria > Planctomycetota > Phycisphaerae > UBA1845 > UBA1845. The sequence goes on from CAYOQG010000118.1 coordinate 10,882, forward strand.
CCTCTGGTTAGGGTGCCGGTTGTTTTGTTTGGTTTTTCGACAACCCTCAGAAGGAGATTGGCTCGTGGACTATTGTGGAATCGATTTGGCGGGTGTGTCCAGCTATGTGTACGTCACGAATGACCGGGGCAGGAAGCTGACGGCGGGCGAGGTGGCTACGGACAGGGCAGCGTTTGAACGTCGACTGAAGCGTTTCGTTCGAGACGGCCTTTCGATCGCGATCGAGGCAGGGAATCAGACGGCCTGGGTCTACGATGCGTTAATAGAGATGGGCGCGAAGGTGACGGTGGTAAATCCGACGAAGATCAAGCTGATCGCCGCGAGCCGACGTAAGACGGCAACCGTATGGTCATGGCAGTTCGCAACGGCAAAGGCGCCAAGGACCGGTACGTGCCATTGCCGCAACCGACGCTGGAGCAATTGCGCGGCTACTGGCTTCTCCAACGCCCGCAGAATTGGCTGTTCCCCTGCAAGACGGGAACGCAACCGGTCCGCCGCGATGTCGTCGGAAGGGGTCTCAAAAGCGCCGCCGCGGACAGCAGCGTCACCAAGAACGTATCCTGCCACACGTTGCGCCATTCGTATGCCACGCACTTGCTTGAAGACGGGGTCGACCTGCGGGTGATTCAATCGCTGCTCGGGCATGCGAGCCCCCGAACCACGTTCACTTACATGCACCTTACCCAGGCCACCATGAACCACGTGCACGCGGCCGTGAACAATCTGGCACCGAAGCGCTAACCCCTGACTTCCACCGCTCATGCTGGAAGTTGCGGACATTCTGCGCCGATACGGTGACGGATATCTCGAGGCGTATGCCCAGCGTATGTTGCCGAGCCATCTCCGCGGCTTCCGGGATATCCTCAGGTGCCGTACGCCTGTGATGGGTGGCCATGTCTTTGCGTGCAACCGGTGTCGACACCGCGTCTTCGCCTATCACTCCTGTCGCAATCGTAGTTGTCCCAAGTGTCATACGCGCGAGACGGCTACATGGGTGGAGGCCAGGCGCAAGGAATTACTGCCGGTTCCCTACTTTCACGTCGTCTTTACCGTTCCCGATGAATGGCGAGCGGTGATCCGGGGGCACCAAAACCCTCTCTACGGTATTCTGATGAAGGCGGCCGCCCGATCGCTGATCAAACTCGCGGCCGATCCCCATCATGTCGGTGGGCTTGTCGGCATTCTGGCCGTCCTGCATACGTGGACGCGAACCATGGAATACCACCCGCACGTCCATTGCCTCGTGCCAGCCGGCGGGGTGTCGATCGGGGCGGTGTCGAGCAAACGACAGTGGATACCGGCGCGAAGCAACTATCTGGTGCCGGTCAAGGCACTCTCTCGGGTGTTTCGCGGGATGTTTGTCGACCTCGTCAGGAAGGCGATGCCCGACATGGACATGCCGCAAGCGAGCCGCAAGTAGGAGTGGGTCGTCTATGCCAAGCCGACCGTGCAGGGTGCCGACGCCGTGCTGAACTATCTCGGCCGGTATGTTCATCGCATCGCGATCAGCAACAGTCGCATCGTCTCGATGGATGATGGTCGAGTGACGTTTCGATATCAAAAGTCAGGAGAGACATCGTGGAAAACGATGTCAATTTCGGCAAACGAGTTTATTCGCAGGTTTATGCAACACGTCCTGCCCAGGGACGTGCACAAGGTGCGTTACTATGGATTGTGGGCCCCGGGAAACCGGGCCTTGCTGCGACAGGTTCAGATGGCCCTTGCCCGTGGTGCTGCCGATCCGCCAACGTCGGCTTCCGACGCCCCGGCGGCTCAGCCGACGCACGAAACCGATCGGGTGAGGGTGCCGGCCCTGCAAAATGCATGCTGTCCGCGATGCCATACCGGGTCACTGGTTTACATCGGACCGGTGCCTCGACGACCACGAGCCCCACCGCTTGCCATGGACGCCGGTCACCGGCACCTTGCTCATGCCTGATTCATATCATTCCCTTGGTGGAAGCAGGCTTTCCGCGCGCCAGCAGGCCCAATCTCTCAACGACGGCTTGGCTATCATCCTCGCCTGAAGCCACTCATCCATCGAAACCAATGCGTCAACGCAGAATACACCGGTCACCGCAACTCTCCTCCTTCGCCACACTGCTCTGCCCAACGCCTATCCGCTGCTAAAACGCCAATCGCCGCGAAGCGGTTCAGTCGTGCGCCAAGCATGTTCGACAGCTTGGGGGTGAGAGTCCCTTGCACAACCGGATGGAGGTGAAGTGCTAGTGAAGCGCAAGGGCGTCCCTGCGAGGTGGCGTCTGAAGGAAGTGTGGAGCAAAGCCGTAACCTGACGAACAGAAATCGGATATGAGGCATCCTTGGTCGGACGAGCGGGCGACTAATCGCGAAGTCCATATCCATCAAGGACCAACGCTGTAGATCCGGCAGGTGTGCGGTGAAGGCGGTCGAACTTACCTTGGGAGGTCTGCGTCGTGTCCCGAATTTGGGACTGAGGAAGCCGCGAGGCGACCTGATCACGGTGCGAAAGTCAGCAGAGGGCAAAGTAGGCCATGCCGTCGGCGAGGCTAGTGAGGCACTCCAAGGCCGAAAGGCGGAGCAAACGGATAGGCCAAGCCGGAAACGATGGACGAAGGCCCGAACGATTGGGAGTGGCAAGTAGGACTCGCGACTCATGAATGGAATGCGGCAGAAAAGCCAGTACGAGCAACTGTTCCTGGCCTTTGCCTTGGACGACCGGGGTGAACTCCCGGACGCAGATCGCAAAGGGACCGAACCGCTCAGGGCGAAGCGAACCCCCGAAAGCCCGGCAGAAGAAGAACGGCTCATGGAGGAGGTGTGCGATCGAGAGAACCTCGAAATAGCGTGGAAGCGCGTCCGCGAAAACAAGGGTAGCCCGGGTGTCGATGGACTGACCATCGACGACACCGTGGACTACTTACGTGAGCACTGGCCAGCCATTCGGGACCAACTGCTCGGCGGAACCTACCAGCCCCAACCGGTGAAGCGGGTCGAAATCCCCAAGCCGGATGGCAGGGTCAGGAAACTCGGCGTTCCTTGTGTCGTCGACAGACTGATCCAGCAGGCGCTGCTGCAGGTTCTTCAGAGGCGTTGGGATCCGACGTCTTCCGAGCACAGCTACGGCTTCCGACCGGGACGCTCAGCCCATCAGGCTGTAGCCCAGGCACAAGCTTATATTGCCGAGGGCTACGGGTACGTGGTCGACATCGATCTCGAAAAATTCTTCGACCGAGTCAACCATGACAAGATGATGGCATGTGTGGCGGAACGGGTGGCCGACAAGCGAGTGCTGAAACTCATCCGCGCGTTTCTATGCGCCGGAGTCATGGAAGACGGGCTGGTTCGTCTGATTGATGAGGGTGCGCCACAAGGTGGTCCTCTCTCTCCGTTGCTCAGCAACCTGGTACTCGACGAATTCGATAAGGAGCTGGAACGACGTGGCCATCGGTTCTGCCGGTACGCCGATGACTGTAACATTTATGTTCGCAGTCACCGGGCAGGCGAACGTGCGATGGCCAGCGTTAGTCGCTTCTTGACCGTGAAGCTCCGGCTGAAGGTCAACGAGTCCAAGAGTGCCGTGGCTCGGCCGGAGGAGCGGAAGTTCCTGGGATTTACGATCTCGAACGACGGAAGCGAACGGCGGATTGCCGCGAAGGCTCTCGACCGATTCAAGACACGAGTTCGGGAGCTGACGTGCCGGACACCCAGCGTCAGCGTCGATCAGTTGATCGAACCGCTGGCTCGGTACCTGATCGGCTAGCGAGGCTATTTTGGCTTCTGCCAGACGCCGCGGGTGCTCACCAACCTGGACGCGAGGATTCGCCGGAGACTACGCATGTACATCTGGCGGCAGTGGCAGAACGGCCCAAACCGCTTGAAGGAGCTACGCCGACGCGGCGTTCCCAAGCTCCGCGCGGCGGTGGCGGCCGGCTCACCGACAGGATATTGGCGCATGTCGCGTCATCCTGCGGTTCAGCAAGCCTTGCGGAACGACTATTTCGACTCGATCGGCCTTCCGAGAGTGGCTGTGTCTTCGAACGCTTAACCCGGTCGAACCGCCGTGGTACGGACCCGTATGCCCGGTGGTGTGGGAGGGGCGGAGCCGCGAGGCTCCCCCCTATCCCGATCAACGGGAGTGATACTGCCGCGACCACGGCCGCCGCAAGGCAAGTAAGCTGCGAAGCCGAGAACGGCCCGACCGGCGTGCGCAACTCGTCTGTGGCACGGAACAGCTCCGTCAAGGGTTGGCCGAGGCCGTACAGCAATACAAACCAGGCGACAAACGTGCCCTTCCAGCTGTGTCGATCAAGCGTCGCAAACACGACCAGGATCACCACCAGGACCAGAATCTCATAGAGCAGCGCCGGGTGGCGGGGAACGCCGCCAGGGCCGCGTGTGCCCTCAGCCAGGGCCATCGCCCACGAAACGGAGGACTCGGCGCCGTAGCAGCACCCGTTCACGAAACAAGCGACCTTGGCCAAAACCATCGGCACGGGCAGTGCCAGCGCCACGGTATCCAGCATCATCCGCCGATCTCGCGCGAGCACCAGGACTCCGATTACGCCCATGGTCAGGTACGCCAGCGGGCCGCCCCAGGGTCCAATATGGAAGTAGTAGCTGATGTCAAGGTAGTTGCACCAATCAAGTCGGCTGTTGAGCAGGTCGTAGAGAATCTTCGCCCCAACGCTCATGCCCCAGATGTAGCACAGTCCCAAAGCGACGCCAGCTCTCCAGGTCACACCGCGGCTTCGGCACAGCCTGATCGCCAGCCACATGTGCACGACCATACTGAGAATGTAGAAGATCATATAGGTTCTGAGGCCGCCTATCGTTGGCCACACGCGTGTTCCCTCTCACAACGGGCTGTGCCTCACCGCAAGTGCCAACCCGCCGCGGTGCAATCCGGCAAACTTTGGCTACCGCAATCGGTACAACAAATTGCACGACGCGTTTTCGGGGTCGGAAACGCCGGTGCAGCGGACTGT
>CAYOQG010000119.1:0-15808 GCA_964405925.1 uncultured Phycisphaeraceae bacterium
GATCCCTAGTGCGATCCCGGTAGTGGGAGAGCAAGTTTCAATCTGGGTGCGGCGGGGCTCGACAATCTCGGGAGAGACCTTGGGCTTCTTCTATGCCATGCACATTTGGGTATTGCCGGCGCTGGCGGTGATCCTTATGGGAATGCACTTTGTCATGATCAGGCGCACAGGGATATCGAGACCGTTGTAGATCGGTATGGGAGTTGACTATAGTGGCCGTAGACTATCATGAGCAATATACGCCGAAGCAACTCGCACCGTTCTGGCCAAATGAGATCATTCGCATGTGTATTGTGGTGCTCTGCACACTCGCGGTCATCACCGTATTGGCGGTCTTGCCTGTCGTGTTGGACTTGATGGGTCTAAGCCACTGGATTGAGGAATCGGAGCCCGCTGATCCACGAGTGACTCCCATCCACTTACGGCCTGAATGGTACTTCTTGTCCATGTATCAGTATCTTAAACTCCCACCGCAAGAGCTGCTCGGCGTTTCCGGTAAGACGCTCGGCGTGGTGTCACAAGGTGTGTTCATGCTAGTCCTCGTACTGTTGCCGTTTTGGACGCGTCGCTGGCAACATCGCCCCCCAGGTGTACTTCACGGTGTTTTTGTGACGCTTGTGATATCGACCTTCGTGGGGCTGATGCTTTGGGCTGTCTGGCCACCACCGACGCTGATGGTCATCATGCTCTCTGCCGCCGTCCTTCTCTTCTATCTCTTGATCGCCACTGAGCGGCGGAGAATTCGACGTGTATTGGACAGCGGGGAGGACCAGTTAACATGATTGTGCTTTCCGCACTGATCGCCGTCATGTTCTCGCCGACTGCGCCAAGTGTCGGACGCCTCGCGCCGTCAGAGCCCGACGGTCCCGAGCAATGGTATGCCGGCAATGTGTGCATACAGTGTCATCGTCAGAGCGGTGGTCGGCTCGCAGAGATCGTCGATGAGGAATGGGCGAAGAGTGTACACTACGACAACAACACCCCGTGTCAGTCATGCCACGGCGGTGATGCCTCCCTGAAGCGTGCGGATTTTGCGACGGATGACGAGTTCAAGGATGCATCCCATCTGACCTTCAATCCCGAATTCCTGTACTTGCGGGACCGCGTGGATGTGGCGGTCGCCCGTGAAGGTGGCAACGCCTACGCCTGTGGAGAGTGTCACAGCCGGGATATCGAGAAACACCGTCCCGATCCACATGGTGGGCAGGAGGTCTCGGCCTGCATCTTCAGCCAGTATGGCGGTATCAGCTTCTCTCGCATGCGCGGCATCGCCTATATCTGTGCAAAGTGCCATGTGGAAACTGCAGAGAAACATCTGGGCAGCCCGCATGGCAGCTTCGGTGCTCCATCTTGCTTGTTTTGCCATGGCGACGGGACTCACAACATGGGGAGTGCGAGTGTGGACATTCTGGATTCGCGCCCGCGGGAAGAGCTCGGCCGATGCGCCCCATGCCACCCGCCACACACCATGAACGTGGTCAAGCAGATCCGCGATACCCTCGATGAGACTGCGGTGTTGATTGAGACATCACGTACACAGTTCGAGGACCTGCAACGCATGGGATATCGCAACCTGGCGTTGAGTGAGATGCATGGCCACCTTGATGATATGCGAATGAAGCTTCGTCAAGTGCTGCACGGCTCGAACATCCACGAAGTCATCGAGCTTGCCAGATCCATCAAGAACGTCGCCAAGCGCACGGCTTACGATCACGAACTTGTCCTGGCTCTTCGAGAGGCCCGCGCGAGACAAACCAAGATCGCCCTGGCCACGGCGGGATTGCTCATACTTCTCGTGGCGATGCTCGGTCTTTATATGAAGGCGTTCTGCGAACGTACTGCTCGTGCGCGCCGCTAATCAGCGATCAAGCCGCTTCCAGTCCAAGAACAACGGTTGCTGCGTCCAGACTTGTCACTGACCATACACCTGGTTGTCGTGGGTCCGCCCGTGGCAGATGTGGCTGCAACTCCCCGCGAAGCGCCCTAGATCGCGGAATTCCATCCGTCCCGTGGTTGTAAGAGGGCGAACAATCGTCACATCAAAGTTGATCAGGTGCGTGTGGTCGGATCCACCACCCGCAACCGCACTGATCCCATGCGGGTCGTGACACGCTGAACACGGCGCGTCGGCGATCTGAAGATGGCGAGCATGCTCTGGAAAGCTCTCGTTGCTCAAAATGCTGGCGCGGCGGTGACACTTGTAGCACAGAGCATAATCGTAGTCCGACTCGGGCGTGTCATCTCGAACGGTGTAGTTGCGTTCCAACAGAAAATCGTAGACCGAACCATGCGGGCCATCCGGACCAGCCCCACCCGCCCGTGGACCGACGTCGTTGTTGTGGCAGTCGCTGCATCGAATAAGTGTTCCGCTCGGGATGGCGGGATCCAAGCTCACCGTGTCCGAGCTCGGCGAAGCCACGACCAGCGGATGAAAGCTCGGAGCATTCGGGCTGAACTTCAACCGCAAGTTTGGCTGATCCGCCTGACGAGCAATTCGACCGGAGATAGAGACCGGTGCGTCACCATGGCACCGATAGCAGACCTCGTACTCGAACTGGGCCTCCTCGATGCGACTGCCGCCCGAAGAAATGCCCCAAACACCGCGCATCGTGGCCCCGATCGGGATGTAGTCCTGGTCACTTGACGCAGCCGCAGCGTGGGGATTGTGGCAGTCGCTACACTCGACGTGCGGCTGGGCGCCACCTAGCGTCTCCATTGGATCGTGGATCCCGGTATATAGACGAGGGTCATGAGCGCTGAACTTGTCCAATTCGGACCGCATATCGAATTGGGCAACCCGTCCGTTGTGGCATCCCAGGCAGTTCTCTTCTTCATTTTCAAAGAGGAGTAATCGCTCGCGGCCACCAGCGGTATGGGGACGATGGCAGCCACGGCAAGCGTTCTCCGCAACCGTGTCGAAGGGCCACGCATCCATCGCCGTACCCGACACTGCCTGCGTTGCGGCCTTATGCGCTCCCGAAGACCAACCATCCATATCGTGACACGCAGTGCATAGAGCACCGAACAGATCACTGACTGTCAGGAACATTCGATACTTATTGTGGTGCGGGTCATGACACGCTGTACACTGTAGTTGTCCCGATGGGTCGAGCTTGACATCAGGTGGAAGGGTGTTGGGATACCTGAGCTGTTGATCCGAGGCCGCCAGTCCGGCCGTGTAATAGAAACTGACAGGATGGTCATCCGATAGATCAGTCCCGAGATTGGTCAACCCAGCCGGAATGAAGTCACCACTGGTCATACGGATACGGTCGGCCCGGCTAAGAACACGACCCAGTGCAATCGTCCCATCATGACAACTCAAACAGAGCTTGCTTGAACCGGTCGGCTGCCCAGGAGCTGCGTCGAACGTGGATGACTCATAGATGGTGTAGTTGGTAACCGAGAAATCACGATTCCACAACGGCGTGGATCCACTCGTGCTGTGCGGGGCGTGGCAGAAGATACACACCTGCTCCTCCGACTCGGCGCGAATTTCACCGGGTCCACTCGTGGAGAGATTGTGCAGCGTTTCCACAACGCGCTCTTGGGCTGTGGCGTTCGGCATATTGCACAAGAACGCAATAATACCATAGACAGAAAGACGGTACCGCCCATCACTCATCACTAGTCTCCAGCAGTTGCACCTCTGATGGGATTGAGAACCTGAATGCGCTTGTTGTAGGTATCGCATATCCAAACCCTGTCACTTATATCAATGAAAATACCCGAAGGCAACGAGAACTGTCCGAAGCCTATTCCCTCCTTGCCGATCACGAGCAGCAAGTTTCCCATACGATCGAAGATCTGCACGTTCTCGAAGCGCGCGTCCACCACGTACACATTGCCTTGGCTGTCGACTGCGACTCCTTTGGGAAGGGCCATCTTCCCGGGAGCGTCACCCGCTTCGCCGAACGTCACGACTGGTTCACCCAGATAGGTAAGCCCCTGGATTCGCTGGTTACACGTGTCCGCCACCCAAATCAAGGTTCCATCGTCGGCGATGTCGCAGGGAAAGTTGAATTCACCCGGCTTACTCCCCCGTCGGCCAATGACGCGAATGAGCCGGCCTTCACGGCTCAACACCTTGATGTCGTGGGCTGCCACGTCCACCACAAAGAGCTCCTGTCTGTCGGCATTGTAGCGCACGGCCACGGGCCGCTTAATGTCGTCGGTCAGGCGCAGCGAACGTCGCCAGACTCCGCTGTCGTCATCGTATTCATGGATGGCGCTCGCCTCGGAATCGCAGACAAACACGGCGCGGTCAGAGGCTGTACATAGGCCCGAAGGACTGAGCAGACGCTCCCGGCCCGCGTCGATGATTCTGCGATACGAACGACTCTCCAAATCAAAAATATGAACACAGCGACCGCCGGGATCCGCGACCCAGAGTCTCTCTCCACCACCAGTGACGATCAACGATCGCGGACCGTAGAGTGACTGCGCCGGTTTCCTGCCGACAAACAAATCAACAAGCCCCTGCAGCGGCTTACCATGTGGCTTCAGATCGGCTGATGACTTCAGACATCCGACATAGCGGAACCGAGCCTTCGTCGGATCAGATGGCCAGGTGATGGGTGGCGATGTCTGCTCAAAGACCGGTCTGAGTGGTCTGTGACAGCCTGCAACAGAAGTCATAAGTGTCACGACTGCGACAAGATGCTGGTGCTGCGCGAAGCCTCGCAAAAGCACTGGTCTCCCTTGTGTCCAGAGATTGTGCGTGCGAACCGCGATGCAACATATCGTTTTCAGCAATGGGGTCAGCAACCGCGCAATAGCAGCTCGTTGCCCCACGCGGACCGCTGTAATACTCGAAGAGGCATATGTAAACACTCTGGTCGTCATGATCATCGAATCTCCCGCCTCACATGAACGAACAATGCAGAGGAATCATTCCGCGTAAACTCGTCCTCGAACTCGCTGTGCTCAACGCTCATCTCGATCTTGGTGTCTCGAATATACCACTCCAGTGACAGCGATACCTCAACCCCCTTCGTATTGTCAGAAACCGAGTCCTCGCCGTCACGATATAGGACAGCCCCTTCTACCGTGAACGTGGGTGTGACTGGTTGTCGGTGCCGACCTTCCACAGTAAAGAACCTGACATCGCGCGGGTTGGGCTCACCGTGGGTCGTGTCCATCCAGCGTGTATGCAGGCTTGTCTCCGCACCCGATTTGTAGCGATGAATGTATGACGCTCCCGCGCGAGTGCTCACCAGTGGATTGATGGTGGAGTCACGATCCTCGTATTCGACGAACAGCCGTAGCGATGCCTTTCGATATTCCATCCCCACCGTGTGGGCAGTGATGTCCTCGGCGATGGCTCCGGCGGTGCTGGATGGAGAGAGAGTCTGGTCCTGCCACTCGAACCGGTAGTAGGGTGTCAGCCCGAAGTCGAAGTCCTGTCGCAGACCGAAGTTGTGGGCGATCGTGTCAAGCTCGAACGTGCCGCCAACGGTAAACAGGTAATCAATGAGAACGGTGTCGCCATCCAAGATGCGTCCACTCGTCAGACGATGAAGCTCGACGACGTTACCGACCGTCTGCACCGAGAAATCCCACCCGCGATGGTAGTAGGTCACACGATCCTCGGCTCGTACGGTGATCGAGCCTGGAACCACATTTCGATTGCCCAGGGTGATGGGATCCGGATCCCGAAACGTGTGGACTTCCTCGATGGTCTCCCGCGTCTGCTGTGAGCCCTCGTGATCGTTCCGTTCGGCGCGAAAGCCATAACTGGCGTTGAGCACGCCCCAGCGATTCGTCTTGCGGTAGGTGAAGTTCGCCTGTCCGTTCCACCGCGTGATGTCCAGGTCGGGCTCGAACCTCTGTCGACGCACAAAGCCTCGAAACTGCGATGTCAGGCTCAGGTAGAGCTGGTGTCGCAGGGTCGCGGATAAATAGAGTGAGCGCTCGTCGACACGTGCAACTTCCGGCGATCGCCCTCCACGCTGGCGATCGAGTGCCTCGAATTGGAAGAACGACTGCAGGCTGTCAGAATGTTTCAGGCGGAGGTCTTCGCGCCAGCGAACCCGATCAATCTCGATCGTCCCGCGCTGGTCAAGGAAATTGAACTCTGAGCGGAGGGTGTCTTGATGCTGACGTCCGAACTGCAAGTTGTGCGTCACTGTGGCCTCGTCGGCGTCATAATCAAGCTCAAAGGGCTTTTCTTCAACCGAGTCATGCTCATAGGCAAACTCGAGCGTGTTGTAGTTACTGAATTGGTATCCAGTCTGAAACCGGAGCTCGGTGTTTTTCTGCCGCCCCTCTTCCTCTTCGTCCGTGGTCCTTGCGACAAAGAGCGGGGTGAGCTCGGCGTCAGTGTGCGTGAGCTGAAGGCTCATGGGGACCTTTTCGTGGACGTATTGCCATGTGAAGCCAAGGCTCGTGGTGGTGGTCTCGAGACTGGGAAGAAACGGACGAGGAATGAGCCCTCGGTTGCGATGGGCAAACACCGACAACGGAAATGACCTCTTCTTGAACAGCAGAAGGTCCACGTCGAATTCAGTCAGATGGCCGGTCTGACTGGTGCTTCGCTTCCGCCCATCGACGACGTCCTCGAAATCCTCCTGTACCAGCCCGTACACCCCCCCAAGTGTAAACTCGAGCAGATTCGGATGGTACACGTAACCGTCTGTCTCCAGGCTGATACTCTCCTCTAAGATGGTCTCCTTCGACTTCGTCTCGCTTTCGGCGATCTTGGATCTCTGATCTCTCTCTCGCCGTCTACCGACAAAATCCACATGTCCCCGGAAGTCCGTGAATTCTACGTTTTTGATGCCATACGCAGCCGTAGGCTGTGAACGGCAGCCGAGTGAGCATAGCGCTGCTAGAAGGCTCGATACAAGAAGGGCGATCTGAAAACATGCCCGAGAGCCGCATCCTGTCGGCTGGGCCGCACGACGAGTCTGTTCATTGCTTCCGTTCAATGATCTTCTTGCATCAGGAGGAGTCGACCGATTCCGGCTTCTTGATTAAAAAGAACCGATCGTCTCCACCATGGGCGTCGTGGCACTCGATACAACGCTCCGTCTCGATTGTCGCGTGATGCTCGTCTGTCCGCATCGCTTTCATCTCGTGGCAGAAAAAGCACAGTTCCTGGGCGTCCGCGATCAGCACCTTCGGATAGAGCGACTTGTGATAACGGTGACAGGCGAGGCACCCATTCACAGCTACGGGACCGTGGACGAATTTTTTCTTGGGAGGCTTATCAGGATGACAGCTTGTGCAGAGGCCTTCACGTGGGGTCATCACCAGCTCCCCGTAGTCGCCGGCATGACACCCGTCGCAGCGATTCGCCCAGTAGGCCGGGTGGTAATAGTACCGCCTCTTCGACTTGACCGACTCCGGATGTTCGAGCTCTGACCGTCCCGCTTCATCTCCTGTCGCTGTGACCTCCGGCGGGACAATGCCAAAGTCAAGCGGCGGCACGCCGTCAAAGAAGAACACCATCCATTTGTGTTTGACCTCGGCTGCACACGCTCCCACCATCGTCGATATCACCCATGTCGCGACAACAAGGCCAACACTGTAGTGAGTCACCCTATGCCGGCGCAAACACGTCTTCCCTAACCGACATGGCGGTCGATTCGCACCCATCGTTTTATGCCGACCCTGTGTCATCATCTCCCCTACGGCTCGGGTTGCGGAGCTTCGTTGGACTGGTCCGGTTCATTGTCTGCTTCCGAGCTTGGTGGAGTCGGCGTTGGGCCCTCCTGGGCTCCGGCCGTCGGGAGCGAGGCGATCTGAGCCTGCGAGAGCCGGTACCCTTCCGGGAATGAACCGAAGGCATAGACGCTGATGAGGTGCTGTCCATACTGGCTGCTCACGAAGAGCAGATACTCGGCCTTGAAGTCCTTATGGATGTACTGCCTGAAGTATGGCATCGAGGTCGTGTCGACCGCGACGGTGGCCGGAAGCACCAGCGCTCCAGGTACCGTCCCCGGACCGCCGAAATGCATGAGGACCTCGCCCTCGTCGTTGAGCATCTGGACGATCTCGGTGGCGGCGTCAGCCACATAGATGATCCCGTCCGGTGCGACGCGAAGCCCCCGTGGCCGCCCGAATTCGCCCAACCGCCGGCCAGCATGTCCCCTTGACCAGACGACCTCACCCTCGCGGGTCAACTTCTGGATGCGCCAATTGAACGTATCACTGACGTACAAGTGCCCGTCGGGGCCGAAGCACAGGCTATTGGGCTTTTTGAACTGCCCCGGCTCCTCGCCCCGCTCGCCCAACGTGCGCAAGACCTCACCGCTTTGCCGATCCATCACAACAATCTGACAGCTATCATCGTTATCCAACACATAAAGCTCTTTGTCCCAAAGGGCAACGTCGACCGGCTTGCAGGGTTGCGGCACGTCAAAGGCCGTTACATAGCCGTCATCGGGGCCGAAGACGACAACCTGATTGCGCTGGGCATCCGCCACAAACTTGTAACCCAAGGGGTCCATGGCCAGATTGATCGGCTTGCGAAGTCGCCCTGGTCCATGGATGCCGAAGACGGAGAACTTTTGGTTTTTGAAGTCGAGACGACAAATGCCCGGTATCTTCGTGTCACATACATACACGACACCATCGCGGGCCACGAGTCCATAGGGCTTCTCGATCGCCATACGGTTGAGAGGCTCACCCCCGAGCACGAACTTAGCCAGGTTGCTCTTCGGGGCTTCCACCTGCTCCGCCCCACTGGCCCAGGTCAGGAATTGAATCCTTGGTTTCGCCGGCGGAGAGGGGAACAGCAAGACCGGACCATCCGTCCGGCCGGGGCCCGCACAGCCCGTTACCATAACTAAAGTGAAAACGGTCAGTCTGGAGGCGTGAGCTTGCGCATACCGCGATACCATTGATGAACCTCGAGGGAGCCGCCTGGGGTCCATATCCTGCCCCATAACCACGCATCCCCGGTTGTGGTGCCGGCTATTTTCAGGTGAGCGAGTTGATGTGCCGGCTTGATCTTCCCGATTCAGTCCCGCTCACAGAGACTTATCGGCGATTTCGCGTTCGCGTCCCCTCCCGACCCGGCTATTCGTCGTGGCACTCCAGGCAGAGGGCGCTCCCATCCAGCGTCTGTCGCAGGAACATGCCGAGCGAGTTATCGTGGGGGTCGTGGCAGGACGTACATTCCACCCGGTCAACGCCGTTGATCGTCACCACCTTCACACCCGTGAATGTGCTCTTGTCGTGATAGCCTGTCAAGCCGGGCGGCGGATATTGGATACCGATCGGATGGTCGTTGGTCAGGTCGGTGCCGAGGTTGCTGGGGCGATCCGGAGCGATTCTGACGTTATTGAAAAAACCTTCATTGCCTCCGAAGCTGTCGATCGCGGTGGCCCCGTCGTGGCAACTTAGGCAAAGTTTGCTGACACCTTCCGGCTGCGACCCCTGATGGCCGGCCATCGTCGTGTACATCTCAAATGTCTGATCAGTGATCGCATGGTTCCACAGAACCATGCTTTTGCCGTCGTCGTCGCTCTGGGCGTTGTGCGGGGTGTGGCAGGGAAGGCACACGCGGTTTTGTGGCAAAACGACACCCCATACGTCAACCGTACTCATGTTGTGCGGTGTATTGGCGACCTTGGAGGTATCCTGCGAGATCGCCGCCGTGGCTAATAGGGCCACGAACACCGCCCCCATCTGCCCCATCGTGTGTTTCATCGGCTCCCCCAATCACTCCGTCAGTTCGCTAGCTGATCCCCCTCATCCGAGCACGCCCCGGCGGAACGCGGGCCTATTTATCGTGACACTGCAAGCACAACGAGCTGCCGGTGTTGTCCATGCGGAGAAACATGCCGAAGTCGTCGGCATGCGGTTCGTGGCATGACGTGCACTCGACACGGTCGGTCTTGTTTCCCCAACTCACCAACTTGAGCGGCGGCAGGTTGGCCCTTGGCTTAAAGCCCTCGAACCCGTCCGCCGGGTATTGCACACCGATCGGGTGGTCATCCCGAAGGTCGGTCCCCAGGGACGACTCGATTGCAAACACCGAGGGCGCCTCCGGCCCGCCTCCGAAAGCGTCCACTGCCGTCACCCCGTCATGACAGCTCAAACACAGCTTACTGGGCCCGCTTGGCTGCTCATCCTGATCACGGTCCGTCCGCTCGATCGCGAAATCCGTATACATGGTGAACGTTTCGTTGGTGATGCGATGGTTCCAAAGCACGAGATTGGTTCCGTCCTCGTCGGTTTGCGCGTTGTGGGGCACGTGGCACGGCAGGCAAATCCGCCCCTCGCTCCACGTCTCACTCGAGAAATCGTGTGCCGTTCCCACGATCCCCGCGGCAAACGCACCTGCGCAACAGGCAGCGAAAACAGTCGAGCATAGAACAACTGTGGTCCGCCTCATGGCGACCTCCTTCCGATCACCTCATCATGCGAACGTGCAGTATCCGCGCAATGCCGGTACCTATCCTAGCCCGGGGACCGGCATTTTTCTCGCGACAACGATCCTACCCGGACCATTGCACGTCCGCATACACATCCCTCGCCTGATTATCGCGACTATCCCCCGCTGGCTCGTCACGCGGACCGCGGCAGTCGCTTCACTGCCGATAAGCCCCTTCCGTCCACGTGAGGACAGGTCCTTAACGATCTCATTGTAGTGGTTTGCCCATCGCGTCTCAAGCCCGAAGGTCGGCCGTAGGGCCGGATGATTGTGTGGCTGCGGCACACGCGGATGGGTGCCGTGTCTCGTCAGCAGCGCGGCCCGGCTTGGAGTGTCGTAGGACCCGCGGCCCGCTGATGCTTGCGTCGTTGATCTGCACGTCCGAACATGCGCGAGGCATGGGCAACGCCGCGCAAGTATTGCCCAATGTGACACCCGGATCCTGGTCGGCGCTCTCAGACGAAACAAGAGCGGGTGGCCCACGCATCGTCACGAGCTTCGCAATTATCCTGGGCTTCGCGCTCCAAGTGTTGACCGGGATCGAGTGCGCGGGGGGGGTCGGCCGATAACGTTTGGTGGTATGGGCCCCGCAGGGTATACTCGGCTTGCGGGTCCGAGGCCCGCAAAGAACTCAGAAGTGCCTGGCATCCTCCCGTGGGGAAGTGCTGCACCCCGGAGTGTCAAAGAATGAGAAGACGTAAACGTCCCGCCAGAGTGTCACGATCACGCCGACCCCTACTTGGCTTGTGCGCTCTGCTCCCACTGCTGATGGGAGGCTGCCCCGAGTTCCGCAACGATGTCGTGGGCGTCTTCGAGTCGGCTGCACGAAGCGCGCTGCTCGGTGCGGAGGATGAATGGACGATCGTCCATGCCTCTCGGGGTGCGCTTGTCGACGCGACCATCGACCTGGTCTTTGACGTCCTCCGGACCAATGACGTTAACTGATCGGGGTCGCCACCTCCTGCGTGAAGACGTCCACACGGTGTGATCCGCTAAGCCACTTTGTCCAAATGAACTCGTCGCTGTAACGTGCGCGGCCTATGCGGAGTGAGCAGCCTGTGCGTGCCGGCCGGCGATGTCAATTCATCGCGTGGCACGTCAGACAGAGCCGCGACCTTTGGATCGGGACTGTCAGACGGTAGCGGCTGCCGCTGAAAAGATCGTGGCATGAGATGCAGCTCACCTTGCCGCCCGGCAGCGGGACCTCCTTGGGCAGCAGGCTTGCAGGTCGAAGCGGCGAAAGATAACTCGGCCGGCCGGCAGCGCGGTAGTCCACACCGACAGGATGGTTTCGCCCTTCGTTCCCGAAATCTCCTCCGATTCGGTTTGAGGGCGTTCCGTTAGCCGACTCGATTGCGTTGACACCATCGTGACACGAAAGGCACCGTCGGCTATGCTCGTCAAGGGCTGCGCTCTCGGTTTCTTGCATGGCTCGATCGTTCGCCACATGGGCTTGCCCGAGTGCAAGCCAATGCACGGACTCAGCGCTCTCCTCGTCGACACAAGAATGGCACTTTGTGCAAAAGTCGGTTGGGTGCGGTCCGTCGGAGTCAAAATCACGCAGGTCGGGCTCTTGATGTCCCACGTTGGCCGGGATCTTCGTATGGCATGTCAGGCAGGTGATCGCCCCCTGATCGTCCAGCGGCCAACCCGCAGGTACCGCGACCAGGGCCGATGGGAGAACGCGGACGGGGTGGTTCATAATGCCCGGCCCGACGCCCAACGGTCCCGCTGATGTGGCGATGGGGGTGCTCGACCGACCGATGGCCATGGCTGGTGGGGACATTGGGGCCATCACAGCGACCGCGACAGACGCGGCGATCAGCGAGATGAGTCGACGCAAGAACGTCTCAGATTCCAACATCAATGCCCTTCAACGCGAAACAGGCCACACCGGGAGCGAATCCGTGCTCAGAAACGGGTCCCCGGCGCTGATCGGCGAGTTGGTGTTGTGCCTAAAGGGCCGTTGAGGTGCCCGAGCCAAAGCGGAGGAGGAACGATATCCGGCCAAGAGGAACAGACAAACGCTGCGAAGTTATGTGGCCCTGAGCCACGGTGCCTTAGCCCGCGCGGCCTGGCAGCGGACCATCGCGCGGGGGCCGCAAAAGGGCACGCGGCTATCGGTCGCCACGCCTCGCGCACCGCTGAATCTCACCGGCCGATAAACTTCGACTGTCCGATTTTGCACCGCTCTCGGACCGAAAAAGAGCCGCAGTGGCGACAGGATCAACCTGACTGGTGGCATCTCACGTGCTATACTGCGCCAGGGTATATGCGCGTTGCGGCGAGGGGCACTTTCACGGGGGAGCGAGCAGTAGCTCGTTAGTCTGTCCATGCTGTTTGGAGTCGCGTCACTACTGGTTGGCCTGATGTCCGTCGGGCAGGTGGAGCCGCTGCCCTATATTGGTTCCCTCACAGACGGGCTTCGTGGCCCGGCCCACCTCTCTGTTCACCGCGACGCCCTCAACCTCGACACAATCTTCGTTACCGATCCGCCTAATCGACGCGTTACATTATTCGACCCTGCCGGAGAAATGCTCCAAACCTTGTCGGTACCGGAGAGCCCGATCGGTGTGGCTGTTCATCCCGATGGTCGCATCTTTGTTTCCCTGCGTGATATACCAAAGGTCGCGATCTATGACGACGCCCTGAACTTCGTTGAATACCTAGGTGAGTCCGATCCACTCGTGTCGTTCGCAGGTCCCACAGATATCGAGATCGCTCCAGACTCAGGACGAATCTACGTGGTCGATCCGCCGGCGGATAGAGTCTACGGCTTCGAGAGCGACGGAATCCTGGCATTGATGCTTGGTACGCGCGGTAGCTGGCCGGGGGAGTTCATCTATCCGAGCGCCATCGCCATCGACGAGCCACGCCACCGTCTGATTATCGCAGACCACGACAAGTCCCGGCTTCAGGTGTTCACGATGGGCGGTGTGTTCTTGCAGCAATTTGGCGATCGCCTCACGTCGACCAGTCATGGATTGGAAGGGTGGATGCCGCGACCGCTGGGGCTCACCGTCGATACCTGGGGACAGGTCTACGTCACCGACGCCCTGATGGGGACGGTGCGCGTGTTTGACGAGACCGGTGTGGAGCTCGGCAAGATCGTCGACTACGGGTATGGCCCTGGCGAACTGCGGGTCCCCTGTGATGTCGCGATAAGCCCCGACGGGTCGCGCTTGTACGTCGTCAGCACGAACAGCTCGCGCGTTCAAGTGTACGATTTGACAACTGCGGCACGAGTCGCGTCGGACATCCCAAGTATGGACACGGCTGACGTCTCGTCATCGGCGCATGATCAGTTTGCAGATCTGCCGCTGGATCTCGCCGCGCTGGCAAAAACTCGCGAAACATCGTGGGATGGACCGCACATCGTCGAGGACAGACCGGACATCTGCGGCCCCTGCCATGGGATCACGGGTCAGCCGGGCGCGCACGGGGGTACGGTCGAAGGACAGGCGAATTTGTGCATGTCGTGCCACACCTCCGGCGGACGGGCGTTAGGTGTAGCCCTATATGAACGCGATCTGGCAGATCCCTTTGGTACGAATACCAACGCCGCGGACGGTAGGGGACGTTCACACGCTTGGGGTGTCCCGGCCGCGAACCCTCTGAGCGATTCGATTGGCCCCGCACCGGGTGGTGTCATGTCCTCGTTCCTGGATCGTGATGGGAACATCAAGTGCGCAACCTGTCACAACCAGCACAATACCAGGAACGGGGCATCCTACCTGCGCGTGAGCAACGACGGCGACGCGATGTGCAAGGAGTGTCACGCTCCTCGCGACAGAGGGGTGGGCGAAGGCGGTTCGCACCCCGTGGGGTCCTTCTATCCCGCGGGTGAGGACGAGTACCCGAGCGTCAGTGAGCTTGAGCCTTTGCCCCTCAAAGACGGCAAGATGGAGTGCATGTCCTGTCACGCACCGCACGCCGCCGATTCAGGCGGCGCCAACAACGGTGACGGAGACGGCATGTTGCTCCGTACGTCGAACGATGAAACACTCTGCCAACTCTGTCACACCGAGCACATCATCCACGACGTAGCCGGCGACTGGCAGCCGACTTGCCCCGAATGTCACGATATGCACGACGTCGAGAGCGAGAACATCAAGCTGATCGCTCGCCGGATCGACGGGACATCCGTTTCCTACATGGGTCCCGAGCTCGCCTGCGCCGAGGATGGCGACTTCATCCACGCCGTCTGTGACCCACCCACGTATGACGGGATCTGCGAAGTCTGTCACACGGACACCGACTATCACCGGAACAACCCTGAGCTGGATCACGCGCACAGCATCCACGAAATGTGCACCGACTGCCATCCGCATAGCTCGGGCTTTTTGCCGACGTGCATAGCCTGCCACGGCGAACCGCCGGACGGGACCGAGACCCCGAACCAGGCTGGTGCCCACGCCGTGCACCTAACCGGCGTCAGGGGCCCGAAGATCGAAGACTGCGACACCTGTCACACCTCGTCCGACAAACCGTCTCACGATGACGGGGTTGTTGACTTCGCCTCCGGTGTGGACACCAACCTCGACGGCCACATCGACCTTTCCGAGACCGACGTATGCGATGAATGCCACAGCCCCGAAGGCCCCTTTGATGGCGTTGACGACCCGATCATCGGTGCTAAGGCAAATTGGCTTGACGGCGTCTACGACGGCGACGTGCTCGAGGCCGAGAAGGCGGATTGGTGTCTAGGATGCCATGATACACCGGGAGCGATTGTAGATGATGTCACTGCCCCGTCAGTCGCTGGCGACAACGAAAGGTGGGGCTACAAGCTGGAAGGCCACGGAAGCAACGACGTTTTCTGCACGGATTGCCACGATCCCACAATGCTGCACATCGACGGCGTCGAGAGGACCTTCATTGCGCACCCCCTATCACCAATTGGGTCTCCGGGGCGTGAACTCGACCGCGAGGTGTACAACAACGGCTATCGTTTGCGACTCATCGATGGCGGACAAGCTTTGGCGGTCCCCCGGGACCTGGACTACACACCCGACGATTTCCGGTTGTGCTTCGAATGTCACGATGAGCTGACACTGCTTGGTGTACCGGCCAACTACGGGTGGCAATTCACGGGTCCGCCTGCGTATCTGATGCTGCCGGAGGGCGTCGCACAAACCAATTACCGCAATGAGCTCGAATGGGGATATGCATGGCTCGACAACGGGGAAAGACCGGCCAATCCCCACTGGAACCACCTCGGGTGGATGGGATTCAATTGGAATGTCAATCAAGATTACCTCGTATACGACTCGCGTCTCCAATGTGTTACCTGTCATAGTCCCCATGCGGTCCAGGCGACAGACGGCGGGCCGACCCCGGCCATGACAAAAGCTGATCTGGGCATCACGTTCGGTGTGTACAACGACGGAACGACAGACTATGACTATGGCTATATAGGAAGCG
>CAYOQG010000120.1:0-15801 GCA_964405925.1 uncultured Phycisphaeraceae bacterium
TTGTGCGATACCGGCATCGAAAACCGTGGTTCGGTGGATTGATGCAATTCGTTGGGTAGTACGCGTTTCAACATTTAATCGTGTTCTTATCATAATCAGGTCGGCTGGTAGCTCAAAGAGTGAGAATTGCTCACGGGCGCGAATCCAGCGGCGCCCGAGCTGCAGCCGATACGATAGCATAGGCGTCGGGAATGAGAATGCCCCGGCCGATAGGTGTTGAATTCTCGAAGATCAGCGCTTCAATCTGTCGCGGGGTGAGTTTGGGATTCACACTTCGCGCGAGCGCTGCGAGCCCGGCCGCTTGCGGCGCCGTCCCCGACAGGCCCGCCTCGATCTCGACCGGATGAAAACCAGGCGGATTGAGCAGAAACCGATCGGCGAATCCGATGACCTGTCTGGCCTTCGGCAACCTTAGATAAACAAACGAAGGCCTCAATACTCCCGGTTCGTCCCGCGGGTAGTGAAACCAGGACACCGTGACGCCGCGGTCCACCGCCGTCTGAATCGAATCCAACAATGCGGTGTTGGTGTTAAGCGATTGCATCCAGCTTGCCGTGATCGCGTCCACACCTTTGTCTGTCGCGAACCGGAACGACTTGGCGACGTTTTCGGCCAGGGATCCCACGAAGCGGTTTCGATCCCCGCCCGCCTTCGCGCTACACAGAACGGGAATGAGCGTGGCCTCCGGTGCCACCGCGAGGACGATTCGGCTCATGTCTGTGCCATGGAAGTTCTGATGCCCGCTATCCAAAGAAGCCGGTCCGAACTCTGCGGTGTCTCGGATCCGCCCTTGAAGGTCGGGATGTCGTAGATGAAAGCCGTGGTCCGAGACGGCGACAACGGCGCCCTTTCCCTTTGTAACCTTCCATGCCTCCTGGCAGTTGAGCATGTTCAGGAACCAGGGAATCTCCGTGTCGACGTCCAGGCTTCCCGCTGCATCCAGAACACGGAAGCGGAAAATCACTTTCTCTTTTGCCGGCCTGTATTCGGTCGTGACTGGATCGACGCTGAATGCCCCTCCATGCCACGTGCCGGTTTCGATGGACGTGACCTGCCACACGCGGCGAGCCCCGCACACGATGCGTTCGCGAAGCTCAGTCGGGCTCAGTCCCGGCCACTTCTCCAGAACCAGGGCCGCGACACCGGCCGCCGTCGCCACGGCGAGGGACTCGTCAGTGGCTCGATCGATACCGATGGTCGAAAACACATCCGTCTCGATCCTTCGGATTCTGTGGTTGAAAGGCCTGTACACACCTTCGGAATCTCCCTCCTTCATCACCATTGATTGACGGTCAACGCGGCCTACGGTGACCGCGCCGAGGGAATGGAGTTTGTTGATCGTCTCAATCTGCGCCTCATTCTTCGCCAGATCCGATGGAACGAAGACAGCAATGCCGGCGCCCAAGAGTTGCCCAACAAACGAAATGGCGGTCTCCTGCCTCCACGACGAGACGTCGGGGATAACCACCAAATGGCTGCCGTCGTGCTTGACACGTCCTGCAAGCTCCGCCGCATTGTCTTCGGCCCCTTCTGCTGAGTAACGAGTAACCTTGCTGTCCGGTGCGATCCGGAGAACGTTCGCCTTTATGATAGCCGCGCCGCCTCGCGACACCTCCGAAACGTGGACGCCGCGGCCCGTTGCGGCTGCATGGGCGATTGGCAGTCGAATGAAGAAGCTGACGAAGTCCGGCTCGGGCAGGATTCGGGACACAATCCGGTTGCCGTTCCACTGGATTTGCGTAGATAGTCCCATGTTCTCCGACTGTGGCACCTGGCCCTGAGCACTTGTGGCGATAAGTACTACAAGCGATGTAGCCACCCACCGCTGACTCGCGGCGGCAGGTCGCGTCAAGGAACGGTGGCGCCGTGCCCCGCAGCTAGACGAAACGGTCTCCAGCTCCGCGGCGCTATACATCCAGTTGGGCGAAAAACGCGTTTGCCTCGCAGGCATTGCTGATCTCCTTGCCGGCTCGGTGTCCGAAGGCTTGGCAGAACAGTTTATTGTACACGAACATATCCGGCGAGATGTAGCCCTCAAGCCACTCGCAGGCTGTGAGGTCACGCCATGGCTCTAGGAAGACGTAGCCCGCCGCGACATCGACAATCCCAAGTCGCGCTTTGAAGTTCAATTCGGAAGAAGTCAAGCCCTTCAGCTGTTCAGGCATTGCGAAGACGGGCACCACTTCCATGCCGATCGGATTCGTTCAGGCCCCGCGACCTGCCTCACGCCGTCAAGAGGGGCTTCGCAAGAAGTGACTACTGGCCTGGCCTGTCGGAAGCGGAATGACTCGCGCCTCTTACCTGCCGGATGACGATTCCGGGGTGCATAGCGGCGCGAACCGGCGCTGATGACCGGGACGTGCTCATGCGATCGGCGTGTCGGAAAGCCAGCTTGGCATACAGGCGGCAGGACAGGTGGTTTGTCCTGGTATCACGTTGCTCGGCCGGGTAGGATAGCGAGGCGACACCTGACGCTGCGATACCGAACGGCTTGTTGGAGAGCGGGTGCATGCGGCTTCGAGAGTTGAGCTTTCTTAGCGTGATCCTGGTGGTGCTGGTGTGCAGCAAGCATGGGCACGGCGACGGGGTCGTCCTGGTCACTGAGCGTGAGGGCACGACCGTGGCCATGATCGACCCGAGCACTGACCAGATCATCGAGCGGGTAGAGGTCGGGGCCGCCCCGTCGGCCATGGCAGTAGATCTCTCTCACCGCTGGGTCTACGTTTCCGCGCATGAAGACCACAAGATAGCGGTCATCCGTCCGGATACGCTTGAGGTGGAGGATGCGGTCATTCCTGACCTGGGAACGCTTCCGATCGGCGTGTCGCTGACGCCGGATGGTGAGCGGTTGCTGGTAGCGACGCGCGGGGCGGACGGACTTATCAGCCTGGACGACCGGCTGGATGTGGTTCAGCTGGATACGTCAAGCTGGCCGCCCACGGGTGCCGTAGTGGCCTCGGTTCCCACCGGCCGACACCCCATCACACCTTGCATCGGACGCAAATGGCCAGTACGCCGTGATAACGGTGCGGGACGAGCCGGCGATCCTGATCGTCAATCTGGAGACGTACGACGTCGTGGGCCAAGCAGAGAATCTGCCGCCGAACGCAGAGCCCGAGGGTGCCGACGTCCACCCCATGGAGAATGTCGTCTACGTGACGCTGCACGGCCTGATGAGCACCATTGAGGTGATCGACCTGGACACGCTGAGTTTCGTCAGGCACGTAGGCATCATCCATGCGCCTCCGGCGCAGCCCAGCACTGGCACGTTCACGCCGGCTGGAACTCGGTTCTACGTCTCGGGCCAGCCGATCGACAAAGTGCTCATGTTCGACAGTTCAGATCCGCGCAACCCGACGCAGGACATGTCGGTAGAGTTACCGGTCGGTCCGCAGCCGCACTTCATCGTCTACCTCCCTGACGGTCGGGCATACGTGGCGAATACGAACAACGGCCAGCCCTTCGGGAGCCTCTCCGTGATTCATGACTACATGGGAACGCCCACCGTCAGCGGCCCCATCTTGACGGATCTCGCGGGGCCGATTGGGCTGAAGTGGTTTCCCGATCCGGGCGGCAGCGTGCCTTCGGTCTCCACGTGGGGCGTGGCCATCCTCGGCATGCTCGTGCTGATTGCGGGTAGCGTTTTGTTCAGAACACGACGGACCGTTCTGGCGTAGATACGACGGGAGATTAGGCTGAAAACATGACTACCCGGTGCGGCCAGTTGGACTGCTGTCGGCCCGACGTTACAGGCGTCCATCCCAAGAATAGGCTGGTCTACTTGGCCTGCTCGCGCCGACTCATCCAACAGTGTTTCGGCAAGGAGAAGGATGAGCTGGGTCTCGACCACCTCGAGGTTCGCTGCTGGAAGACGGCCCCACGCTATTCTGTGCTGTAGACTCTCTGCTCCCGCCACATCTGGAACTGCTTTGCAGCCAGAAAGATCACCGGATAGATGAGCAGCTCCATGGTGAAGCTGGTGAGCAAACCGCCAAACATCGGGGCGGCCATGCGTTTCATGACGTCGGAGCCGGTCTCCGTCCCGATCATGATTGGTACGAGGCCCATCATGGTTGTCATCACCGTCATCGTCTTCGGGCGGATGCGGAGCACGGCACCTTCATGGATTGCGGCTTTCAGATCCGTAAGTGAATTCATCCGTCCTTCGGCCTTGAAGCGGTCGTAGCTGTTGTGCAGGTACAGAAGCATGACCATGCCTGTCTCGGCATCCAGGCCGGCGAGGGCGATGAGGCCAACCCATACGGCAAGCGACATGTTGTAGTCCGCCAGGTACATGAACCAGATCGCACCGATCAGGCTGAAGGGAACAGCCAGCAGGACCACGCACGTGTCGAACCAGCTCTTGTGCGAGATGTAGAGAAGCATCACGATGATCACAAACACGGCCGGCACGGCGATCGCCAACCGTCTGTTGGCCGCCTGGATATACTCATACTGGCCAGACCAGACGATGTTGTAACCGGCCGGAAGCGCGATCTTCTCGTTGATCACCTGCTTGGCGCGTTCGACCCAGCCGCCGACATCGCTGGAGGTCAGATCAACGTAGATCCAGGCGGTCTTCCGGGCGTTCTCGCTCTTGATGGCCGGCGGTCCTTTGTGAATCTTGATGTCCGCGAGCTGGGCCAGGGGAACTTGGGCTTCCGAAGGCGTTGCCACCAGCGTACGCTTGAGAGCGGGCAAGTTGTCGCGGAGCTCGCGTTTGTATCGTAGATTGACGGGATATCGCTCGAGTCCCTCCACCGTTGACGTTATGTTCATACCTCCCATCGCCGAGAGGATTACATCCTGAACGTCATCGATTCGCAGGCCGTATCGAGCGACCTCGTCACGATTGATGTTGAAGTCGAGGTAGTTCCCGCCGACAGTCTTCTCCGGATAGGCACTCAGTGTGCCTGGCAGTACCCGAACGTCAGATGCAATGCGCTCTGCAAGGTCACCAAGGACGCTGAGATCATCGCCCATGAGCTTAATGCCTACGGGCGTTTTGATGCCGGTCGAAAGCATGTCGATGCGCGTCCTGATCGGCATGGTCCATGAGTTCGTGAGGCCGGGGAAGTTCACGACCTCGTTAAGACCTGGCACGTGCTCGCCGCGGTCCTCGTAACCGTAGGAAAGTTCCTCGATCGTGATGGGGCGCTCTTCCGGCCAGAAGTAGTGCATCCCCGAATAGTGCTTGAGCCAGCCGGGCAAGAACGCAAACCACCTGTCGAAATGTCGCTTGCGCCATTTGTTGTGGTCGGGCTCCAGCATGATGGTCGTCTCGATCATGCTTAGCGGAGCTGGATCGGTGGCGGTTTCTCCGCGCCCGATCTTTCCGAACACATGATGGACCTCGGGGAAGCTGGCGATGAGGGCGTCAGTCTGCTGGAGAAGTTCGCGGGCCTTGGTCACGCTGATTCCGGGATCCGTGGTAGGCATATACAGCAGGTCACCCTCGTCCAGGGGGGGCATAAACTCGCTGCCAATCTGCCGGGAGAGTTTCAGGGCGGGAACGGTGTCGCCTAGAACCTGGCGGCCAAATAGATACTCCTGCAGGGGAAGCAGGGTGCTTAGAATAAGCACCACCGCAATGGCGAGTGTCAAGTATTTTCCTCTCATCGCCGTCCAGAACAGTGGCTCGTAGAATCGCTGCAACAACCGACTGATCGGGTTGGTTTGCTCGTTGGGGATCCGGCCACGGATGAAGTAGATCATCAAAATCGGAACGACCGTGATCGCCAGAAATGCCGAGGCACCCATCGCGAACGTCTTGGTGAACGCCAGGGGCTTGAAGAGTCGACCGCTCTGCTCGCCCAGGGCGAAGATCGGAATGAAGCTGACCGTGATGATCAGAAGCGAGAAGAACAGGGTCGGCCCGACCTCCTTGGCGGCGTCGATGATGATCTCAGTATGGGGTTTCTTGCCGCGATCGCGCTCGTAGTGCTTGTGGGCGTTCTCCACCATGACGATGGAGCTGTCCACCATCGCCCCGATGGCAATCGCAATCCCGCCCAGGCTCATGATGTTCGCGTTGAGGCCCATCATCTGCATGATGATCAGGCTGGCCAAAACCGCCGTGGGGATCACGAAGATGGCCACCAGGCTGCTTCGCAGGTGAAGGAGGAATATCGCACAGACGATTGCGACGACGATCATCTCCTCAATCAGCTTCGTCTTCAGCGTGTCTACGGCCCGGAGGATCAGCGCAGATCGATCGTATTCGGTAACCACGTCCACCCCGGGGGGCAGGCCCTGCCTCAACTCGTCGAGCTTGGTCCGGGCATTCTCGATCACCTGGAGAGCGTTTTCTCCAAAGCGCATCACTACGATGCCGCCGACGACTTCGCCCTCGCCTTCGGCCTCTGCGATGCCGCGACGGAGTTCGGGGCCGAGATGCACGTCGGCAATATCGCGAAGATAGACCGGCGTC
This sequence comes from uncultured Phycisphaeraceae bacterium, assembly GCA_964405925.1. GTDB lineage: Bacteria > Planctomycetota > Phycisphaerae > UBA1845 > UBA1845. The sequence goes on from CAYOQG010000120.1 coordinate 6,431, forward strand.
CCGGTCGGTGTGGCACGGATGACAATCTTCTTGAGATCCTCGATGGCCTGCTGAGCGCGGGCCCGACTCAGGGGCACACCTTTCGCCTGTGCCTCGCGAATCTGTTCGGGCGTGAGGGCGGCGAGATATCCGCGACCGCGCACCATGTACTCGGTCTCGGACATCTCCAGCACGCGGCCACCAACGTCCTTGTTGGAAGCCTTGATGGCCATCTTGATCTGGTTCAGTGGGATGCCGTACGCAAGCAGTCGGTCCGGGTCGACGACCACTTGATACTGGCGGACGAATCCCCCGATCGCGGCAACCTCCGCCACGCCCTCGACCGCGGTCATTTCATATCGTAGATACCAGTCCTGAAGACTGCGCAACTCCGAAAGGTCGTATTCGCCGAGGACAAGCTCAGTCTCACCGTCCCAAGGACACGTTCCACCGTGCTCAGAGATCCGCACTCGCTCGAGTTCGTCTCGAATGTCCTCAGGCGCCTCCGCGGGGGTCGCGTACCATTGATCGGGATTGCCGGAGTGGCGGTACATCCCGCTGGGATGCTTCGGACAGTAGTATCCGTTGCGCAGGGAATACTCGTACACCCAACCCACGCCGGTCGCGTCGGGCCCGATCTGCGGCGTTACGCCCTGGGGTAGCCGGCCCGCCACATAGTTGAGGTATTCCAGAACGCGGGACCGAGCCCAGTACAGGTCGGTGCCATCCTCAAAGATGAGGTAGACGAAGGAGAGCCCGAAGAAAGAGTACCCGCGCACGACCTTGGCGTAGGGCACAGCCAGCATGGCTGTGGTCAAGGGATACGTCACCTGATCTTCGACTACCTGCGGAGCCTGACCGGGATACTCGGTAAGAATGATGACCTGGACGTCAGAGAGGTCGGGGATGGCGTCCAACCTGATGTTGAAGATAGTCCAGATGCCGGCCAGCACAATGAAAAGCGTGAGCAACAGGACGAGCATCCGGTTGCGGCAACAGTATTCGATGATCCTGGAAATCATTAGGCGTCCTTGGCTTTTGGCACAATTCGGGTCCCAGCCGCTGCATAGACTCTCAGAGGAGTCTACTGAATACCCCGCAATTCACCGCACTTGAGCCTCTTGAATCCGTAGTAAGGATTGGCCTTGTCTGCCGTTGACTGGAACCAGTCCCCTTTGCTCATGGGACAATGGAACAAGTAGAGCTTGGGCCACCGACTCTTGTCCGGGCGGAAGTGCCCAACCAGCGTCCGGACGGCCGCGCTGAGCTCTACGAAGTGGACTCGATCCGACTCCAGATTCGTTCCTCGCGTCTGCAACGCCGCTTTGCGGAGCGCCTCTGCGGCCTGCACGACCTCCTTCGAAGACCCCACCACTGGATCAGCGATGTGCTTGCCAAGCTCCTCGGCGGCTGAAGCCAGCCCCAACGCATGAAGAGCAATGCCAGCGGTCCGATCCGAGGCCAGGCGTCTCTGCAGCTCGAGATAGTGTTCCATGATGTAGTCCATCTGAACAGCCACGTGGTCGGGTGCGGCTTGCGGGCGCCTTAGCGCCGTCTCAAGCACTAACTGCATGCCGCAGATAGAGCACACACCAGGCGCGTCGGCTCTCACCTCGTCCGGATGCATTGGACATACGTACTGAACTTCATCTGTCTCGGGCGGTTCAGCGGCAAGCGCTTCCCTTGCCCATTCGATCTGCCCGATCGGCTCGAGTTGCATGCCACACTTGGGACACTCGCCCCGCACAGGCGAGAAGTACCAGCATTCCTGCATTGGACACGTGAATCTCGCATCGGCTGGAATGTGTTTCGATGCGGGCGTTGCACCACCGGGCGCGACACGCGCGAGCGGCTGTCCACAGATCGTGCAGCTTCCAGGGCGGTCGCTGTGGACCAGAGGATGAACGGGGCAACGATACTCGGCAGCTTCCGCCACTGCGGGGTCCGATGGGACGTTGTTCTCTGCCATGGTCTCATCGAGCCATATACCTCGGAACGCCGCCAAGCCGCGACCACAATGCGGGCAATTCCCGCCTGCGGTTGAGACCACAGCCGCGTGCTCTGGATCGGGGCAAGTGTACATCACCTTGAACGGCTTCAATTGCGCTCCGCAGCGCGGGCATTGACCGCCAGTCTCGGAGAATACGTGCGGGTGATTGGGGCAGGTGTACGCAACGTCGCCACCCTGGGCGGCAAGTCGGACCTGAACCCAAGGCAGCTCATTCAGTGGCTTCAGTTCCATCCCACATGAAGGGCACCGACCCGGTTCAGCAGAGAAATACGCGCCCTGTCTTTGCGGGTCGGCCTCATCTGGATGCGCCTCCATCGGGCACGCGTACCTCGCATCATCAGGGATGGGCGTCTCTGCAACCGATGATCCGCAGCTCAGCGCGAAGGCGAGTACGATTGTGAGTCTGGTTTTCATGACGATTTCCCGTGAGGTTCCGCGGTGTTCCGCTTAGCCTCCGTTGCGTCGATATCCTTTCGTCCAAGGCAATTCGTCCAGTGGCTTCAGGTTCATCCCGCATCGCGGGCACTGTCCCGGCCCGGAGGAAAAGTATGGCCCGCGCTCCTCCGGATCGGCCTGCCCTGGATGCTCCTCCATTGGACAGGCATACTGAGCGTTTCGAGGCATCTCCCGCGTGGGTTGCACTTCCTGCGACTTTTCGTGGTCGTGTTTGTGCTCCGCCGTTGAGTCGGTCATGGGCGATCGCTTGGTCGTCTTCGCCCGTTCCGCCTCCATCATCTTGGCCACCGCCTCCTTCAGCTTGCTCTCCGAATCGAGCATGAACTGTCCGCTGGTGACCACGACCTCGCCTTCGTCGAGCCCATAGAGAACCTCAACCATGCCGCCCTCGGCCTCGACGCCCACCTGAATATCGCGCGGGCTGAACCGACCGTTGCCAAGATCAACGAATGCCACTTTGCGCGTGCCGGAGTCGATGTAGGCCTCGCGGGGAATGAGCAAGGCATCTCCGGCGAGTTGTGACTCCAACTTGACGTTAGCGAACATTCCCGGTTTGAGTGCCAGGGTCTGATTCTCGAACTCCAGGCGAACCTTGATGACGCGCGTCTGCTGTTCAAGATAGGGGTAGATGTAAACCACGGTGCCGACAAACTCCCGGCCCGGTACGTACGGCAGCGTCATGGTGGCCTTCTGGCCGACTGCGATCCAGGGCAGCTGATACTCGTAAACGTCAACATAGACCCATACGCGGCTGAGATCCGCAATTGTATACAGTCGCATACCGGGTTTGACGTACATGCCTTCCAGTGCCATTTTCTCAGTGACGATCCCGCGTGCCGGGGAGTAGATTGTCAGTGTCTTCGCTGTCTCTTTCGATTCGCGAAGCCGCTCAATCTGCTCGACCGAGACATCCATGTACCTGAGCTTGGTTTCTGCGGCCTCGACGAGCTTGGCTGCATCTTCGCGAGCGCCGGCAAAGGTGCTCTCGGCGAGCCGGGGAAGGTTTGCTGCCGCAGCAAGGTACTCCTGTTGTGCGGCGTAGAGCTCGGGGGAGTACACATCAAACAACGGCTGACCAACGTCGACTTGCTGACCTGTCTCGTCAACGTCCAGCTTCTCGATCCATCCGCTGAACTTGGTGTCGACGAAAGACACGAGTTGTTCGTCGTAGTCCACGCGTCCGACCGTGCGGATGGTCTTGACCAATGGGCCGCGCCCAACCACCGCCGTGCGGATTCCCATGTTCTGGCCGGTGACCGGATCGATGCGAATCGAGTGCGCGGAGGCTGATTCCTCCGCATCCGCGTACACCGGAACGAGATCCATACCCATCGGACTCTTGCCTGGCTTGTCGGAGATGTAATTGGGGTCCATCGGCGCACGCCAGTAGAGGATCTTCCGTTCCTGTGGTCCGCCAACGGAAGCGCCATCCCCGCCGCCATCGCCCGTCTTCAAGGGAGTGAGTTTCATGTGGCAGATCGGGCACTCGCCGGGCCCCTTCTGCAGCACGTTGGGGTGCATGCCGCAGGTGTACCATTGCTCGTCGCCGCCGCCGGAGGTCACATCCAGGCCGGCACCGGGACCGGCGCCGGACAACCAGCTGGAAAGGCCAAAGCCGCCAACCGCTCCAGCAACGAGGGCAACGATTGCGATGACGACCGTCACGTTCACGCGGGCCATGCGACGGCCATGTGGAGTCGCTCGGACGCGAGGCATCCTATCCCTGCGTCGTTGCTCATGCTCACCTTTCGGGCTCATTACGATGCTCCCATCTCTGCCAGACTGACTCCAATGGCCTGCTCCAAATCGGCCACGCTGCGTTCCAACTCACCGAGGGAGCGGTAGTACTGGATGTTGAAGACCAGCCACTTGCGCCAGTTGTCTATGACGTAAAGGAAGTCGCTCGTTCCGGCCGTGTAAGACGCCTGCGAAACCTGATAGGCCTGCTCAGCCTGGGGGATGATCGTGGTCTTGAAGAGTGCGGCAAGTTCCTGCTGGGCACGCACGCGCTCGTAGGCATCCTCGATCTGGCGGTACACGCGGTTCTTAGCGGCAGCGTACTGCTGTTTCGAGGCGGCCAGATTGCGCCGGGTCTCGCGGATGCCCGCTTTGATCTTGTCGAACCAGATCGGCAGGTTAAAGCCGAAGGTGATGGCCCAGTTGTCGCTGCCGTCCTCGCTCATCTTGGATACGACCGGGCGCCGGCCCGTTGCCGGGTTGATGGGAGGCTGAAACGCGTCGCGCGGTTCCATCAGCATCCACTCGAAGCCTACGGTAAAGTCCGGCCAGTATGCCAGCTTAGCCAAATCGACAGCTTGGCGATCACGTTCAATCTGTTGCTGGAGCCGGGCAAGCGTCGGATTCGCATCTCTCGCTCGATCGAACAACGCATCGACCGCCTGTTTGGCTTCGCGGATGTCGAAGTCCTCGGGTGTGGGAATCTCTGTGGTGGTCGGGCGATTGAGTACTTCGTTGAGCGTGGCCCTTGCTGTGGCCCGCCGCTGTCGCAGGGAGATCAGCTCCGCCTCCAGATTGGAGAGCTCGACTTGCGCGCGAAGGACATCATCTTGCGACCTCCGACCGGCCGCAACCTGGGCGCGGGCCACGTCGATCAGCCCACGCAGCAGTTCCTGGTTTTCCTTTGTGACCTCGATACTCTTGTCGAGGATGTACAAGCGGAAGTACGCTCTCTTCACATCGGCAATAACGCGCAGGCGGGCCTCCTGAAGTTGATGAAGGGCGATTCGCGTTTCCTCCAGTGCCATGCGCCCGGCACGATCGAGCTTTTCGGGCACCGGGAACTTCTGACTGATGCCCAGGTTGAAGTAGTTATCGCCTTCCGCCGTACGGACGGGCTCGGGTAGCGTTTTGGTGTTGACCATCGGATCAGGCAGCGCAACAACCTGCGGAATCCTGGCTGCCTTCGCGTGCGCGGTCTCTGCCGCTGCCTTGACTTCCGGGTTCTCCTGCAAGGCAAGGACGATGAACTCGCGAAGTGTCTCCGGCACCTGTGCACGACTCGGCTCGTCAACAGCCGCATCCTCAGTCGCCGTGCGAGGCGCGATGGTCCGAGCGTACGCTTCGGCGGTCTTCGCGCTGGCTTGGTCGTATCTTTCAAGAGCAGCGGAGACCTCTTGCACTCCGGTGCGGCTCAGCGCACAACCGGTCAAGACGAGACAACCGCTAACGAGAAGTGTCCGGACCACTCCCCGCCACGACGTTGGTTGGAATGTCGCCTTAGTCATGAAGTGTGCTCCATCGAGATCACGGACGTTTCACCTTCGCTGTTTCTGCCGCGATTGCTTTCGACCGCGCCGATGTTAGCACGGGATCCACGGACCGTCATCCGGGTCAAAGGCGATGGACCTTCGAGTCTCCTCACGGCAGATTCCGTCAGAACCTCAGGTGATCAGGTCCGAAGACCAAACTGCCGCCGAGGAAACCCGTTACGGCCAGGAGGCCGCACGCAATCAGCAGACCACCCCCATACACCCAGCGCCACGCACCGACGAGACGTTTCCACCGCCAGAGGCGCAGTGTGGACAGCAGGACGCACAGCACCATGACGGTCGTTGCCACAAACTGGTGCTGCTCGACGATACGATGAAGCGTATCGCTGAACCGCATGGCATCATGCGCAATGTTGCCGGTGATCACCGCGGCAATCGCGGCGATTGACGCGACGAACAGTGGAAGCGCATCCGCTTTGGCAAAGGCCTCGCGGCCGGTCAGCATCCACACCAGAAACCCCAGAAAGGCGAGTGGGACACCCGCCAGCGGAAAGTGAACGATCACCGGATGGATGCGTCCAAGCCAGGGCTCGTGTTCGTCGTCTTCGTGATCTGAGGAATGCTCGTGGCCATGCTGCTCGCCTCCCGCCGATGCCGTGGCCTCACCATTCGCCCCGATCGGATCATGTGCGGGTTCCTCGAGGCTCGCGTGCTCATCAGCGACGGAGGTTCCCTCGGAGTGGGACTCCGCAAACTGCGGCAGTCTTCCCACGTACTTCTCAGGGTCGGCTTCAAACTTCGCCCGACAATGATCACAACAGAAAGCTATCGTCTTTCCCTTGTACACCGTCGTGATCGCCGGATCAGCCTTCTCGTCCGGCAGGACCGGGCACCATTCGTTGAGAACCGGCTGCGAGCCGCGAGCAGGCGCGGCTGTCCATGCGATAACACCGAAAACCAGGCACAGGATGGGCAGACTCATTTGCAGGAAACGGCTCATAGGGCTTCACCTCCCTTCAAAACCGATGCGGTGTTCTACGGGCGGTTGCCGTGGTCATGGCCGCCGTGGCCATGCGCGTCACCGTGCCCGTGATCGATGCCCTCCTTGGCTGGCTTGATCTGCTCCGGTCTGAACTGAAAGCCTTGCGCCTCCAGATTCGATACGTACTTACCCGGGTCGCCGAAGAGCTTCTTCTCGCACGCAGGGCAGCAGAAGTAGATCTTCTGTCCGCCTGCCAGGGTCGTAAACGACTTAGGGTTGATGTCTCCTCCCATGACCGGACATTTCGTCTGATAGGTGTAGCTGTTGGCCAGCGCTGTCTTGTACTTGTCAGGGTCCGCCTTGAACTTGTCGACACACCCGGGGCAGCAGAAAGATACCTTCTCGCCGTTGTACTCAATGCTGGTCTTGCCGTCGATGGGCTCACCCGTTACCGGGCAGGTAACCTGGACCTTCGGCAACTTCGCGAGCGCGGCGCGTTGTGCCGCAACCTTTGCGGCGTACTTGTCGGGGCTGGCCTTGTACTTCTTGACACATCCCTCGCAGCAGAAGAAGACCGGACCATCGTCCGTGGGGACGCTTACCGCCAGGTTCACGGGCTCGCCCGTAACCGGGCACTTCGGTAACGTGCTCGTAACGTCGTCCGCTTTTGCGATTCCTGCAAGCAGCCCGACTGCTGATGCCAACGCCGTCAAGATTGTTCGACCTTTCATCGTTGCTCTCCGTTATATAGAGTTCCTCTCCCATTGCGGCCCGGTGAATCACCGGTCGAAAACAACCGCTAACTGGTCACTTCTCCTTTGGATGCCTGTCGCCCATGTTTCCTTCCCCAGGGCGGAAGAATCTGCGGTTGGCACAATCGAAGTGCGCGAGCCCGGCGAGCGGATAGGTTCCCCCCGCAGCCGCGTCCCCGCCGAGTGCCCTCCGGTTTCCGGTCCCTGGGTTACGAGCGTTTCACGCAGGGTTGGCTGCGGTCGACAGTAGTTGGCTTGGTCTGGTACATATCCAGACCGGCTCCCAACCTTTGTTGGGCCAGAAAGCCGGGTTTCCGGACCTCGATGGAACCGGTATCCTGATCGTCCGCAAGTTACGGGTCTGGGGTCGCCGAGCGCGGAGTCGCGGGAATGGCGTTGACCGAATCCCAATTGGTGGCGCGCTGTCGCACGGGGGACCGCGAGGCCCAACGCGAATTGTATAGCCAGACTTCTAAGCGCATCTACCGGCTTCTCCTGCGGATGACCGGAAACCGGGAAACTGCCTTCGATCTCGCCCAGGATACCTATCTTCGCGCCTTCACCCGTATCCAACAGTTCGATGGCCGATCGGCATTTGGGACTTGGCTCTACCGCATCGCCGTCACTGAGGCTCTCCAGTTCCTCCGGCGGGAGAAGCGGATCCGGGCATCGCTGGAGGATGGTGTGGCGGAGCCGTCCGTGGAATCGTCTTCCGAACGGGCAGCTGCCGGGATGGACGTGGACGAGGCCCTGGCCTCGCTGGAGCCACGGGATCGGGCGATCCTGCTATTGCGGTATCAGGAAGGCCTCAGTTACCGGCTGATCGCCGAGGCGCTGGAGTGCGAAGAGGGCACGGTAGCCTCGCGTCTCAATCGTGCTCGCAACCGGCTTCGGGACACCCTCGGAAAAGGTTACGCCCGAGAGGAAGAAGACAGTGCGGTCGAGCATCAAAGGAATGGAGATACCGGCTACACCGACGTACCAGCGGCCTCTGGCAAGAGGGCTTCGCGTGGGCAAGGCCGAGAGTGATGAGTCATGGAGTGCGAACGCATCCGCGTACAACTGGGAGCCTATCTTGACGACGAGATGTCGCAGGATGTCCGTCACGAGGTGGAGACGCATTTGATGGTCTGCGCCGAGTGTGCCGCCGAACTGGATTCACTCGGGAAGGTCGCCGAAGCACTTGCTCCACAGGAAACGATTGCGGTTCCGGACAGACTGTGGAGCGCGATTGAGCAACGCCTGGATAGCGATACTCAGCCGGAGGTTCAGCACTTCGCACGGCCGGTCAAGTTCCGGTTCTTTCGGAGGCCGATGGCGGCCGCGGCCAGCGTGTTGTTCGCCGTCGGCGTTGGCCTCATCGCGATCGCTTTGCTACAAGAAACCACTCCACAGGCGAGCGCCTCCACGGTGGATTTCGGCGTTTTGCTGGACGCTTTGCCACTCGATGCTCAGAAGGCGCTTCAGAAGTTCCTGACGCTCTACAACGCCAAAGAGATTCAACCGTACACCGCGCATACTCGCGCTCCCGACCTCGACTTTGAGGTTCCGGAGACGTTGCCGGGAGGCTTCCGCAGAGAAGCAGTCTACGCCTTGCGTTTCGGAGACGCTCCCGGCATCGCGGCAGAGTACTACCGCGACGACGGGGAGTTCCTTGCGGTCCTCTTCCATCCGCCTGTGAAACAGGAGGATTTCGGGACCCACAGCGATCGTCCGTGTGTCGTGGGTAAACACCGCGGTCATACGGTCGAAGTAGGGAAGTGGCGGCTTGTGCATTTGACGGACCCGTCGACCTGCCACTGCGTGCTAAGTAGGCTTGATCTGGATCGCGAAGTGCCTGCCATCATGACTGCGGTTGCACCTCGGTCCAAACCCTTGGATCATCACGGACATGGTGGTGCAGACCTAGGTCACCCTTCGGAGGAACCCCCCTGACGTACAGGCGACCGGCGGCCTCGGCG
>CAYOQG010000121.1:0-15785 GCA_964405925.1 uncultured Phycisphaeraceae bacterium
GTTCTGATCAGATCGTCTGCGGTCCACGGTTTGAGTAGGAATCGGGGCACACCCGCGGTGGTGAAATCATAGCGAAAATCCCTGCCGCTGCTGCCAACGAGGATCACACCCGGGCGGATGGCTTTGAGCTGCTTGACGAATGCCATGGTATTGTCGCCGGCTACGCCGTGGTCGAGGATGACAACCGAGATCTGCTGATCTTGCTGGAAAAGCTCTAGGGCGTCCGCGTACGTTTCTGCGACCTGGCAGTCACATCCGGCTGCTGTTAATTGTGACGCGTAAGCACGTCGGACGACGCCTTCGTCGTCGACCAGAAGTGCACCTCCTTCAAAAGGCCAACGCAAGGGTTCCTCTTGCTCGGTCACGCCAAAGCTTCCTTTGAATGCGAGTCGCTGGCGCAGATCGCCCAACTGTCAAGAAAGCGAGATGTTGCGCCCCACGACCCCTTTAATGCCCCCGGAATCCACAGCCGCGTGCTCTACGACGATCTTTGCGCGCCGCGACGGTACGCACGTTCGGAAGGTGCCCTGCCGACCAGAATCCCATTGCCGTCAGGGCGGTTCCCGGATCAGTTTGACCAATCCGACACCGCCGCGCACGAGCAAGCTGAGAAACAACAAAAACAGCAAGACCGCGACGGTCAGATTCAAGACTGACCATACATTGTGGGTATACGGGTCGGGCACGTCAAGTAGCAAACTCACGGCCACTGCAAGAATGCCAAGGACGATGACAGCGGAAAGGGCACCTCGCAGATTGCCAGGGAAGGGGGCGATCCGAACCGTCAAACAAATCACAAGATAGGCGAACAGCCACGTCTGCCAGCTTCCCCACTCAGCCTGGGTCATGGCGGAAACGAACGATTCGGTCAGTGTGATTTGATCACGGAGGAACTGCCAGAAGCCTCCAAACGTAGTCGGCAGGGCGGGCCCCACAATCATACGAGGCATGTTGGCTAGGATGGGGCGACCAAACCACTGGGCGACGGCATAAATGGCGATCGCGCAAGCGAGAAACGGAAGTAACCCGATGATGGCGGGGCCGACGATCGGGATCTTGGGCTTGGGATTGGCTGTGGTTCCGGGTGCTCCCGACTCCTCCCCGAAGAGCGACGTGTTCGTGATCGTCGCTCCGGTGATTAACAGGCCCAGGACGTGTCCGAGCTGGGCGACCAGCGTTCCCGGCAACAGAGCCGCGTTTAGGGCCCTCGGCTTGACGATTTTACACCAGAGCCGATGGACCCCCCAGGCGGTCAGCACAATTGTGAGCAGCCAGAATGTCAGTGCGGCGTGCAGCATTCAGCTACTTTCGGCAACTCAGGTGCAACATGGTCCGCGGCGTGGAGACCCAGGCCGTAGACGCTGGCTGTGCACCGTGTCGGGACCAGTATCGGCTCGCACGCGATCCACGGTCCACCCAATCAAGGGTCGGAGAAGCCTGGTCGCGATGCCGGTGGGCTAGGTGCCAAGGGCGGCCAGCGGGTCCATGGAGCGCATTGCCTCTCGCATCTGCTCATCCGAAAGGAGGTTAAATCGCGGCAGAAGCGGCTTTTGTCGAGTTTGTTCGAACCTTGACGCGGTCGAACGCGACTGTATGGCGGAACCTATGGACAAGGCCCGCGACAGAGTCATCGACGAGCTGCTCGTCACCCGTTGCCAGGAAGGCGACAGGGCGTGCTTCGACCTGCTCGTACGCCGGTGGCAGCAGCGACTGTGGCTCTGCGCGCGGAGGCTTACCGGCAGCAACGACGCTGCATGGGATGTCATGCAGGAAACGTGGATCGCCATCTTGAGGCAGATAAGAAGGCTCAGCGACCCGGCGTGGTTCGCCGCCTGGGCCTACCGCATCGTGCGCAACAAGTGTGCGGACCACGGTCGCAGGGTCATACGGCAGAGGCATCTCGCCGACATCGTGGTTGAGCGGGAGAGAATAAGCAATGATCTGCCGCGGAAAGATGGCCTCGATGCGGTGGCGGATGGCTTGCGGCGACTTCCACCGGAAAGGCAGGAGCTGCTTACGCTGCGGTACGGTACGGATCTCAACGTCGTTGAGATCGCCGTTGTCCTCGGCATCCCGGCAGGGACGGTCAAGAGCCGACTGCACCAAGCCCGGGAGCATCTGAGGCAAATGCTGAAAGGAGACGAGTCATGAACAAACTCGACGACGATATAAGACGAGTGCTCGCAAACGGGGAAACATTGTACGATCTTCAGCGGGAAGAGGGCATCTTCCGCCAGATGGCTGGCATCTTTCGCGGCAAGATGCGGTGGATGGCTATCGTTGCCACGGTCGAGTCCATCGTGTTTGTCGTGCTGATCGTGCTGGCAGCTATCGAGTTTTTCCAGACCGATGACACCAAGTGGCAGATCTTCTATGCCACGGCTGTTTTGCTCCTGGCGATGTTGCTGCTGTTGGTCAAGCTGTGGGGCTGGATGCAGATGAACCGCTACGCCATCCAGCGGGAGATCAAACGTCTCGAGCTGCGCGTCCTCGAACTGGGTGAGCACAAGTAGAAAAGGTGATGCCCCCGTCCGTAAATGGTTGATCGATCGCGGCCGCGGGACCTTTCTGAAGGTCGTCGAAGTTCGCAAAGCCAGCCGTCGCCGGCTCAATTACGAAAACAAGAAGCACTCCAATCGCCACATAGGCCAATCGTGTTGGATGCATCGGAGAGTCTCTCATCCGACACTTCGCATTCGGCCTGTTGCCCAAGCAATCCGAACTGCCATCGGACGATAATGACGGGTTCAACGTTGTCCACTCGAGTTCGATAGCGTCCGCCGCGCGGGCCATTCGCCCGGTCGATCGAAACGGATGGTCCACACTGCGGACGCTACGCCACTGATTGCGTCACGGTGTGATGCCGAGGAGCGACTCGGTCTCCCCGAGCAACATTCGAGCGTAGTTGATGTTGTGGGTGCCAAACGAGCGGTCGGAGGTAACAAACTCGTAGTTGAACCTGGCGATGCCGTAGGCTTGCCGCTGGTCTGGATCGAGTCCGGAGGGGTCGAGGTAGAGCGAGCTGTTCGGGTTGAAGTACGGACGTATGACGAACACCCGAGATTCGATCTCCTCGCGTGCACTCTCCACCAAAAGCGAGGCGATCCGCGGGTGATGACAGGGTCCACACGCCTTCATATCGGGCACGAAGTTATGCCCGCTATCAGCCGCTTGAGTCGGAGGCTCATAGGCTTCCCGGTGAACATGGCAGACGACGCATCGATCGGGAACCTCCAGGTAGTGGGCTGAGTTTGACCCATCCAGTGGGACCCCGTCGAGCCTGTACCCGCCCGTGCCGCGGATCATCTCCGCCTGGCCTCGATCGGGCTGCTCATCGGGCGCGGCACCGCCGAGCGTATGACACTGAGCGCACAGGTCCGCTTTGTCCCAGCGAAGTTGACTGTCGTTGGGACCTCCGTGTGGGTCATGACAGGCAGTGCATTCGATATCATACTGAACGTCGAAGACCGTGGGCTTTGCATCTTCCGGTGCCAGCCGATAGTCAGTCGAGTGGCAACCCAGGCACGATTCCTCGAAATCCGGACGCTCCCTGATGTCGGACAGGGCTTTCGAGTGCTTCGAGGTTGACCATTGTTCGTAGGTAGGGTGGTAGTAGTCGCCGCACATACCATGGCACGAACGGTGGCAACCCCCGCATAGATCGGCGTCCATGTCGACGGCGATGTCGACGATGTATGGCTGGGCGGAATGGGCACCGCCAGGGCCGTGGCAGTTCTCGCATTGCACGTTGGCCAGCTCGCGCGTGGTTCCGATATCGAGGAAACCACCAGACTCGCCATATCCCACGGAATGACAGGGTAGGCAGGCGGGGTTGTCTCCCTCACCGTCGGCGACGAGGGTGCCGAACGCGCTGGCGTGGCGCGTGAACAACCAAGTGTGATGGTTGACCGGATGGCAGGCGATACATTGAGTCGCCCCGACATAAGGTGGTCGGCCCATCTGCCCACCGGTGAAGTTCGCGCTAAATACGAAATAGTCAGCCAAGTCCACACGGGTGTCGTGGTTCATGTCCACGGCGGCGAAAACATCCGGGTCACAGCCGGGAAACGCCTCACTGTCGGGGCCGGCTAAGCACTCCTCCAAAAGCCAATAGTCGTCTCCGTCGACGTCCCCGTCGTTGTTGAAGTCACCAGGTCCAGGCGCAGCCTCGGTGATCGTGATTGCAAACTGGTATCCCGTAAGCCCATCCGTTGTTTTGTAGGTTGGCAGCGTAACTGTGAGACTATTATCCAAGGGGAGTTCCCACACGGTCCCCACCTCAGGGGCTCCAACGACACCGTCAGGAACCTGGATGAGCTCCAAGAGATAGCGCCGATCCCGTGGTGGGGGGCTGGATAGGAGGCTGTCCTTATCGCACTTGGTGAAGGCCCCCGGCCGCATCGTGAAATACATCAGGCTGCTTGGATACGAGGACCCTGCCCAGACACACATCGGTTCCCATGTCTTGCTCTCCTCTCGCCCGAGCGGGGACCGAAAGTCGGAATGGTAGAAGTCGGTTACCCCGTTCCACGCCGGTGGATCGTTCTCGTGATATACGCCGGCGGACCCGGAGCTGTTGGGGGCGATCCGAACGTCCATTCTGTCGTCCCACCCGTCCGTGGCGTTCGACCGAACGCCGATTGTGCCGGCACTTCACCCACATAAAGTGCCGAAGGCGAAGCGGAAGTCATACGAATCTTGTGCCAGACTTCGAGTGGTCGCAGCTACACTCAGCAGCACCGACGCGAACGTGATTGAGAGACAGCGTTCCACCTTCTTTCTCCCTCGGCGGTCGCCGTACGCACGTCGCGTCGCCGGGCGATCGTCACAGACCTATACGTCTCGAGACGGCAGCGTCGAGCGCGCCGTGAATCGAGAGCGGGTAAGCAGCCCAGGTCCCGCAAACCCCGAAGCGGACCCTCATCCAACACCCCTACCCCGGATAGTCAGTTTAGCCCGTTAGGGTGGATGGAGGCAATGGTCAGGGTAGACGCGGGCGACGCCTTTCCCCGCCTTCGCGCTCGGTTAGGGGACGTAACGGCGAATGAAGGCAATCAGCGGGCGGCGATGAGCGACCATTCATCCGAGGCTACGATCAGGGCAGCCAGCGGCCGGCTAGGATGCCCTCGATTGATAAGTCTTCATCCAATAAACGTTCCATGCGCAGCCTCGAGCTCCGGCGCGCATCTTAGCAGCCGACCTCTTATCGGCGTCTCGCAGCCCTTGCTATTTACTTGCGGGGAAACCGACCTCGCGGCCGTCGTCAAGCTCGACCCAGATCTTGCCACCGTCGACCCAGGCACGCACCACCCGCGCGGTTTGCGTGGACACCGGACTATTGCCTGCAGTAATCATGCCACTTCTCAATGAATTCGTCCGCGTGCTAGGCCATACCTCGCTGAAGCTCGCGCAGTTCCGACGCGGCCATCCCGTCATCATACGCCAACGACGCCGGGTTCACCCGGTAGTTGCAGGAATCCTCACCACGTCTTGCGTGCACGCGTGGCGGTTTGTGCCCCTCGTTGCTTTAGAAGCAAAACCGAAGACTCCTGTAACGATAAATCGTTGGCATAAGCAGCCGACGATTTTTCGAGGGTGTCTGTCAGTTCAAAGACACTGGTCCCGGTTTCGGCTCCCTCTCGTGTCCTCTGTGGGGGCGGCGTGCCCCCAAACCTGAGCAGGTGCCGAGACAGTATTCATGCTTCGTAGGACGCCG
The DNA here is from genome assembly GCA_964405925.1 of uncultured Phycisphaeraceae bacterium. GTDB lineage: Bacteria > Planctomycetota > Phycisphaerae > UBA1845 > UBA1845. Next base: position 5,717 of record CAYOQG010000121.1, read on the forward strand.
CGACCCGGGTCTCTCACTGCCCAGCGCAGTACCCAACGGGCAAAACCACGCCCCCTGTAGGCATCCGTCCGTACCGCCTCCACTGCGGCGGATTGCGGGCCCACAAATCGCGGCCGCGGATCACGACACACTCGCGTTTGCCCGGCGCCTGCCGGGAGCAGTAAGATGGGGTCGAATCATGGAAACCGGCCCTTTGCAGATCGAACGAATTGTGGAGGCAGTGCGGACGAGTCGTGTCGGCTGGCGGGTTCAGGTCTGCGAGACGACGACGAGCACGAACGACGAGGTTCTACAACGCATCAACGAGGAGGATCTCGACGGGTTGGTGATCTTCGCTGAGCACCAATCAGCCGGGCGGGGGCGGATGGGACGCACCTGGCAGTCTCCACGTGGTGCGAGCTTGCTGTTGAGCGTCTTGCTGATCGATCGACCAGAGATGGTGCAGCAATCTGAGCCCCCGCGCGGAAGGACCCCCCTTCCGTCCCCCCTTGCTAAGGGGGGAAAGAGCGGGGTTGAGCGATGTACAGACACAGAGCGTTTGGTGAGGCAGGGTGGGCAACAACAGCGCGCAACTTCAACGAGCCTGAGTCTTCCGGTGTGCGACGAACCGCGCGGGCTCCCGACAGCGTCGGGACTGCTTGTGCCCGCGGCTCAGGGGCGGGGAGGTACTGCGCCCAGAGGTTTAGATGGTGGGGAGCTTTGTCTGCTCACCGCCGTGGCAGCGTGCGACGCGGTCAAGGCGTCCACCGACGTTCGTCCGAAGATCAAATGGCCAAACGACCTGGTCGTTGGTGGACGGAAGCTGGGCGGAATCCTTATCGAGTCGCGCCAGTGCTATGATGGGAGACGCGGGTACGCGATCGGGATCGGGATCAACTGCTTGCAGCAGCGGGTTCACTTTGCCGGGGAGCTTGCCGGCTCCGCCACCTCGCTCGAGATCGAAAGCGCTCACCCGGTCAGCCGGGAGGCACTGGCGATCTCCCTGCTCACCGAGCTGGACCGCTGGTTGGCTGAGCCCGGCTCATGGGACCAGGACGATCTTCGCCATGAATGGCTTGCTCGTGCCGAGCCAATCGGTGGACGGGTGTGTCTGCGAGAGGGAGGCGAATGCTACACAGGTACGGTGATCGACGTTGACCCGGGCGCGGGGTTGGTCGTGCAGCTCGACGAAGGGGGCATGCGAGCCTTTGACGTCGCCAGCACGACGGTCACAGGAGCCTTTCCAACGACGAGCGCCTGACACTCAGGATGACAGGCTGGCTGCGTAGCAGACCTGAATCGGGCAGGAGGCCCAGAAATGCCACAACGAATGCGGCAACACCTCGACGGCGACCGATCGATCGAGATGCGCCGCTCTGGAGGACCGGCGACCTCCCGGCCTGCACGTCGCGTCGTTCGTCGTCGCAGGGCAACTCGTGCGGTGGCATCTTGTGTTGATCCACAGGTAACACCATCGACGCGTCCGGAGCTGTTGGCTGAGAACGTGGGAGCTGCGCGCTTCGTCTCTGTGCTGCTCGGAATGGCCGTCGCCGTAGTGGCGATCGGCCTGGCCATCCGGCTCCGCGGACCGTTTGCAAATAGCGGATTGCGGCAGGGCTTCCTGCCGCGAACCGTCGTTGGCACCGCACTGATTCTGTTGGCCCTTGGTGTGCGGGTTCCGCAACGAATAGCCTGGTGGGAGTGCGTTCACGCTTGGCAGCGTTTCTTGCTTTTCGGGCGGTCTTCGCGGATGTCGAATGTCCTGTTGACCACGACGCATAGAGAGAGGCCGTTGTATTGGGTGATCTTGTCAGTTGTCGCGTTGGGCGGCGGAGTTGTGGTTGGGCTCTTACCGGTCGGCACGCGTGTCGCCCTGCTATTCTATGACTGGATGCTTATCCGGTTCCTCTGGTCGGATGGGTCAATCGCCATGTTGCAAGCAGCGATTGTCTTCGCGATCGGTCTCCTTCCGCTGCCGATCATGGGTTTCGCCTTCTCGGCCGTCCACCACCTCTCCTGCCCCTATGGACGCTGGGAGCCGCGGACGGCAACGTGGCTGATGATCGGGGCGGCGAGCGGAACGGTGATCGCCGTTTGGATTGCATCGGGCGTGGAGCAAGGCAATCTTCTCATGGTTGCCGCAGCGATTCCGGTGTTGGTGGTTGCCCTCGTATCCGCCATGTCGACGGGTGCGCGCGAGCCCGGCACGGAAAAGACGAAAAGCGCCGACACGGCACTGTTGCCCATTTGGACCGACCAGTGGTCAGTGCTGGTCCGCGTCAGTGCCGTGCTGGTAGGTGGTGGGAGCGCCTACGCAGCGGCTCTATGGGGGAAGCAGATTGGTGAGGGTGGGGTTCCAGTAGGTATCTACATTCCGTTGTTGCTTTTGGCGATTGCGCTGGGTATCGCTGCCGGGTGCCGCACCAGACGCACCTCGCTGCGATCGATCGGAGGATTCGGGATGGCCTGTGTGGCAGCCGGGGCGATTCTGGCGGTCGGATCGGCGGCGTTTTGTCGCAGCGTGGCCTCATCGTCTGGTAGTGCCTTGGTTTTGGCATTTGCAACGATTCTTGGGCTCGGGTTTGCGGCGGCATACGGACAACAGGCCCTGCTGAACCGGGTGGCGAACCGGTCCGTCGTCGGTGCCTCAACGCTAGCACAGACCTTGGTGTGTGCTGCACTGTTGGTCTGGTTTGGTGAGCCGGTGGCCGAGCACATGGTGGGAAGGCTCCCGGCGTTTATTCTGTTGGTGCTATGTCTGCTCGGTCTGGGCGGTGTCCTGATCATCTACGAACCCAACTACTCGCTCCGATCGCGGAGGATTCGGTTGTGTGCCATTTTTGCGTGCATCGGGACCATGATCGCGATCCTCGGACCGCTGCGCTAGCTGCTGCCTGCGTTGATCCCAACCTGGAGGAAGGGAGCGACGGCGTGTTCGAGAGCGGAACGTCTGGACATGTACGGTCGAGCTTCCGCCTGGAGGATGGGCGCGGGTCTTGCGGTGGGGCTGGCCGGTTTGCGATTTGCCCGCGCGGCTCGTTTCTCGGGTAATTTTCTGTTCTCAGGAGAGTGCCATGCAGTGGATAGACAGTGCTTGCAAGTATAGATGGCTACGCGTGCCAATCAGCTTCTTAATACTGATAACCTGCCTTCGTGTATGGGTCGGTCCAACGCCGATCCTCGAGGAAGCACGGGGGCAACTTCCCGACAGCGCCGCCCAGCGGATACAATTGCTGGAAGAGACCCGGCGCACCAATCAACTGCTGGAAGAGATCAAGAAGCTGCTAAAGGAGCACACGTTTAACGTGCGCGTCCAAGGTGCCGATAACCAAGCGCCTGCGCCCGCAGTACCGGGTCGAGGGCCGTAACGGCACTGTGTGCGTCGAATTATCGGTGCAAGCGCTCCGAGCCCCGGGCCCAACCGGTTCCGACGGTGTCGGGAGCCCGGGCGGATTCCCGCGGTGGGAACGCACCTGCACCCTGCGGAGCGTGCGACAAGAACATGACAACTGTTCGAGATACGGTGGACCATACACCGGGAGACTGCCCGACGCGCCTGTCGCCACCGCGGCGACACGTCGGGACGTGCCATTCAACGTCCTCGATCATGGGGCGCACTCTGCCGTGGCTCGTCGTCTTGGGCACACTGGCACCGGTCTCGCCCGCGCAGGAGGAGCAAGCGGATCAACCCGTCTTCTCGGGACCACCGACAGGTTTTAGCGTCACGGATCGCGGCACCGTTCGCATGCACGTCGCCGATCTGCCGCTGTCAACAGCCTTGCACCTGTTGTCACTCGAAGGGCACCGCAACATCATTACATCACCTGATGTGAAAGGCGAAGTCACTGCCAACCTCTACGATGTCACCTTTGAAGAGGCCCTCCACGCGATTCTGGCAGCCAACGGCGCCGACTTTCTGGTGGCGGGCAATTTTATCTACGTCTATACCAACGAAGAATTGAAGGAGCTCGCCGCCGCAGCCGGTGCCCCGCCTGAGACCCGTGTTTACCGGCTCAATTATATTTCTGCCGACGACGCAAGGTCCTATGTGAAATCAATCCTGGTCAACTTGAGCCGAGACGAGGGGGGCAAGAGAACCGAGGATCAAATTGCTACCCCGCCCCGGCCACCCACGGGGCTCAAGAGTGATGCCAACGACGGCGGCAGTGTCAACAACGCCTTGCAAGATTTCATCCTTGTCACCGCAACACCAGATGTCCATGAACGAATAGCAGCCGTCCTGGCTGAGCTGGATGTCAGACCCAAGCAGGTGCTCATCGAGGCGGCCATCCTGCGGGCGGAGCTCACCGACGACAACGCCCTCGGAATCGACTTCTCACTCGTGGGCGGTGTCGACCTCGAGTTGCTCAGTGCCCGGTCGAACGGGCTGGTCGATTTGAGCCTCGGGGCGCTTCCACAGGACCGCTACGAGAAGTTCAATTCGATCGCCACCACCGACCTGGCATCCAACGTCCCCGACGGTGGTCTTACCGTGGGTATTATCAAGGATCACGTGGCTATCTTCCTCCGTGCGTTGGAGGAGGTGACCGATACGACCGTCCTTGCCAATCCGAAAGTGCTGGCCCTGAACAGACAGAAGGGGCAGGTCATCGTCGGTCGGCGGGACGGATTCATGACCACCACGGTGACCGAGACGCAGGCGATTCAATCCGTCGAGTTTCTGGAGACGGGGACCCAGCTCATCTTCCGACCCTTCATCAGCGATGACGGATTCGTCCGCGTCGAGCTGCATCCCGAGGACAGCGTTGGGTTCGTCAACGCTCAGGGCCTGCCATCGGAACAGACCACCGAAGTGACAACGAATGTCATTGTCCGCGACGGTGAGACGATCCTGATCGGCGGGTTGTTCCGCGAGGTGACCACGGACAGCCGGTCACAGGTTCCAGGTCTTGGGAACCTTCCCGGTATAGGGGCGCTGTTTAAGGCGAACACCGAAGCGAGTTCACGTGAGGAAGTCATCATCCTGCTCACCATCCACATCGTGAAAGACCGCGAAGCCTATGCCGAGGAGTCGCTTGCGCAATACGATCGGATCGAGAGCATGCGGGTGGGTATCCGCAAGGGTCTGATGTGGCATGGGCGGGAGCGCATGGCTCAGGCCCAATACGGATATGCGCTTAAAGCCCTGGAGAAGGGTAAACGGAAGATGGCCTTGTGGCATCTGAACATGGCCCTGCACAACAATGGCCGGTTCCTCCCCGCGATACAGCTCAAAGAGAAGATCCTCGGGGAGCGGGCGTGGGAAGAGGACGGCACCGCCGGGCGGACGTTCCTCCATATGCTGATGTCGAAGGAGAAGGGGTATTCCACCCCGCCGTTCGGCCGGCCGCAGCCCGAAGTTCCAGTGCCGGACAACGTCCCAGCTACCACGGATGAGCATTCGGTCGACCAGAGCAAGAGCTCCTAGACGAAAGAAGGCGAAACACTGGTGAACACAACACTTCTGGATCTAGGTGCCCGGATCTTCGGTCTCCCCGAGCCGCGGGCTTCAGCCCGCGAGGTGGTTTACTTCCGGTCGAATCCTCTGATCGCGCACGGTCGTTTAGTTGCATTGCTTCTCGTCGAGTTCACGGTTTTGACCGCCTCTTGCAACATGCCGAGCCACACGAATGCCAAAGTGGAGGCGCATCAACGTTGGAACCAGGTCCGCGGGCAAATCAAGCTCCAGCTTGCCGAGCAGCAATATGAATCTCGTCTTTTCGAGGATGCCGCACAGACCTTGAAGGAGGCTATCGCCCTCGATGCGACGCAGCCAACGGCTTACGCTTTGCTGACCAAGGCCTATCTCGAGCTGGGCAAGGCAGCCAGTGCCCAGCAGGTTTTAGATGCCGCTGATCGAGCGGGCCTGACCTCGGCGGAGATAACGTACCTCAAAGGTGTCGTCTTTGAACAGCGCGGTGAGCTTGACGCAGCCGTCGAAGCCTACGCTAAGGCTCGCAAGCTCGATCCAAGCAACGTGGATTACTTGGTGGCTCACGTGGAATGCCTCGTATCGCTAGATCGAGCCGAAAAAGCCGTTCGACTGCTGAATGAGAACGCCGATCGAATAGACGATGACGGAACGGTGTCAGCGCTGGCGGCACACATCGCGTCGTTGCTGGGCGACACGAGCCAGGCTTGCCACAGCTTCGGTCAAGCGCTTGCATCTCAGAGCGACAGCCCACTTGTGACCGAGGAGTTGGGCAGGCTTTTGGTGCAGGCCCAGCGATATGAAGAAGCACTCGCGATCCTTAGTCCGGTCCTGGACGCGGACAGCGGTGAGCAGGCGAGCGGGGTGGTGCGACGAGCTGTCGCAACGTGTCACCTGGCTCTGGGCAACCCGGCATCCGCCAGGGAAGTTCTCGGTCCGTATGCCCAGTTTCATCCAGAGGATACGGTTGCCCAGCTCATCCTGGCCAAGGCTGCTCTGGCGTGTGGCGACGTGCTGACAGCGCTTCGGGCCGTTGACCTCGTGCAACAACGGCAGCCGGATCAACCAGAGTTGTGGCTTGTCCGGGCAGCCCTCAACTTCAAGCGTGGGAGGCTCATTCCCGCGGCCTCGGACCTCTACGACGTCCTCCAAAACGATCCCAACGACGTCGACGCCCATTGCTTGCTCGCGGAGGTCATGCGAGCCCGCGACCAGGCCGACACCGCCCGCACCCACTTCGAGCGTGCCCTCGCCATCGACCCCACCTGCACCTGGGCCACGACGGGCCTTGAGGCCCTGACACGCGGCGAACCGGTGCCCGTCCCGGTGAATCCAACACCAGAGCAGAAGCTCACCTCGGCTCCCGCCGGCCCAAGTCAGGCAGTTGTGTCGCAAGATCAACCCTGATCATGGCGTCAACGCCCTCTTTGTTGGGCAGCAGGCACGCTTGTTCACGCATCTTGGCCCGCGGCAGGCCCGGTATCTTCCGTAACGTCATCAGTCCGTACTGTCTGAATGTACCTCCGGCTGACCGAGCGAGATCGACCGCGAGGGATGAAGGCGGAAGGATGAGGGATGAAGGATGAAAACCGGGCGATCCCGACGAACTTGGGGTGCCGTTTCGGCGTTTGCGTTTTTGGACCGCTGAAACCGCAAATGCAGCGGTACGAAGGCCGATGCCGGCATGACGAGCCTATTGCGCGTTGTGGCGGCTTTCTCGTACGATCGAAGTGCCACACTCAGGGCAGATGCTGGATTCGAGGCGGTAGAGGGGATAGCCGCAGGATGGGCAGTGCTCCTCTTCAATCTCGATACTGAACTTGAGGCTGCAGCCGGCACACTTCGACCGGCCGACGGGCAACTCTTGGACCTTATGGCAGCGAGGGCAGGTGAGCGAGACAGCCAGCTCGACCGTGCGAATGTCGTCGCGGGTACGAATCGCGGAAACGCGGTGCAGGATGGGCACGGCGATGGTGCCGCATACCACCGCGATCGCGAATACGCCCATCGTGCGGGGCATGATGTCGGACCGCGGCTCCGTGAAGATCGCAAGAACAATCAAGGCTCCGAGCAGGGCGATCATCACCGCGGTCAGACGCCGGACCCAGCCGTATTGGCGTCGCAACCGGGCGAGCGACAAGAGCCCGACATGTGGGACTGCCACTCCGGCGACGCACGCCGTTGCCACCATCTTGTAGAATCGTTCCTCCGCCTCCCATGACCACGAGAGGTCCACCCAGATCGCGATAAGCAGCAGAATGAGGGAGACGGCCACCGCGGCTACGCCGATGGGACCGATGGGATGCCATCGTCGTCGCTCCCAGGGGATAGCACTTGCTAAACCCAGGATCGAAGCGGCGCCGACCGCGGCGGTTGTGCCGAGCACACGTTCCTCGAACGATCCCATCCGCCCTATGACCAGGCAATAGATCCCGAGCAGCCCGCAGCACGCGATGGAACCGATGAAGCCAAAGAGCAAACCGCGTTGCGTTTGTGACTTCATCGCCATGGGATGGGTCATCGTAGGGCCTGTGCCCGGTGGCCGCTACTTCTCACGCCTGACGGGTCCGGCCGGATACCAATGGTATGTATTGCTCAACCGCCACAATCCCCCTGGGTGAACAGGGGTGCTAAACGTGGACAGTTCTCAGCTTGGGCCCCTGGACCACAGCCCACGGCGGTCTCGGACGCACTCCCGGGTTCCAGTGGGGCTTTACGCAAATGCAGTCGTGGTTCTTGCTTCTCGGTAAACGGATACGGACCAGACGTGGAGTACGCATCATGGCCATCTTCAACCTGACCGTGCAGGACATTGGATTGCCCGACAAGGATGCGACGCGTGTGCTCGACGCGCTGGATGCCGCGGAGTGCGATCCACAGGCCGACAAACGCCGCTCAACGCGGGACTACCTTCGCGGCACAGCCGTGTTCGTCACCTTGCAGGCCTCGCGCCCGCCGGCGGTTGCCTTTCGAGTCCGCTTCAGGAATGTATCGAAACACGGCGTGGCATTTCTTTCGTGTGGGCCCATGGTCGTGGGCACGCGGCTTAGAATGGAGTTGCCCGCCGGAAACGACTTGGATACCGTCGAGAGGCACGCCGTTGGCCGACGTTGTCGCCACGTCGAACAGATGATCCACGAGATCGGAGCCGAGTTCGAGGATTAACTCGCAGGGTAAACGCCCCGCTTTCACGAGACCGCCGGATGGGTCGTCGGTCCAACCGTCATTCGTGCGCCCGTCGCACCTTGGCGGGCGAATCACTTGCCCTATGCGCTCGCGGCAGACGAGTCACTCAACCGCGTCGATTTCATAAGCGCCGGAAGCTTGGGAACAGGCAGGCCGATGGCCCGAAACACAGGAACAGAAAGACGTCCTCCCAACGCCATGGGCCCCACCGCCTTCGCAGCAGCCTCTCCGAGCCTGCGGCGTCGAATGGATTCCCACAGCGATGGCAGAAACTGGCTTGCCGCGGGTTGTGCTGCAGACAGTTTGTGCATTGCTTGTTCATGGTTTGAAACCCATGGAGCCCGCGATATGCGGCTCAAGTTCTACCTAAGTGTACCATCTCGGCGTTCGCTGGACTGGTACAATCCCGGGCAGGGTTTATAACCGGATTTCCGGTTTGTCAGCTCGGCGATAGTCGTCGTAAACGTGTCATGTGTAGCGCGTGCCGGTGAAAATCATTTGTAGGACCGCGCGGGCTGAAGTAGGCCCCCGGCTTGTGTTCCACACGTCAAATGTGGCGCGGCTCGATCGGTTCCCGCTGGCCTCGGCGTTGCCACGATCCTGTCATTACCATGGCCCCGGCTGGGAGGTGCCCATCCCCGGTCCGAGCAACAAGGCGTTCAGCAGCAACCGACCCGTCCCCTCGAAGTAGCCTCGAAAAAACGGGTCCGTCGCGAAGAGGATGATCTGACCGTAACCCACCCGCTCGACCGTCGCGTAAGATGAGCTCGCGAGGCGGTTTCGGGCCTCGGGCCACATCAAACCGGAAAGGCGCAGCTTCGACCCATCGACAAGACGGACAGGTGTCACCACGGGTCGCTTCGAGAGAAACACACGGGATCCGCTGATCAGAACAGGAAGCCTGGGTTCGGGTGTGGAATCGTCCGGCAGGCCGAAGCAGAGCCAGTGCTCGGGGTCGATGGTCGCCGCCACAATGGCACCCATCGGATCGAACATCCGCTCCCAGGCGTCCTGCCGCTTGAGGGACTCGAGATCGGTTGGACCGCTTGCCTTCCCGGCGGTTTTGTCCTTGCCTGCTGGAGCCTCTTCTGATTCCTTTCCCGTCGTTGGCTGAGCGCCCCCCCACACGGCGGCAGGGTCAACTTTGACACAGCGGGCGTCTCGCTCCCTCTTGAGCGCCTCCTCGTACACGGGAAGCTTATCGAGCATGTCCCGCCGGAGGCGGACGCTACCGAGGCCGTTCTCCTCATCCGCCATGAACGCCGCCGACCCACCGAAGGCGACGAGGGTTCCCCCGGCTTCGATCCATTTTCTAAGCACTTCCCGAACACCGTCCTCGAGGATGGCGCCAAGTCCCCGTGTGCCCCAGGTGTGCGGAATCACGAGGACATTGTACCTGCGCAGATCGATCCACCCGATCGCCTGTAGGTTGACAGGCGACACCCGCAGGCCGCGTCGGGCATCAAGAAGATA
>CAYOQG010000122.1:0-15782 GCA_964405925.1 uncultured Phycisphaeraceae bacterium
GACTGGTCGGTCCCACATGACATGAGAGAGGGGGGTGATTGTGGTCGATACGCGTCATCGTCTTGCGATCCCCTCAGCCAGCTTTTCCTTCAGCGCCGGGTTGGCGTAGATGTTGTCGGCGTTGAGGTGGTGGTTGATCCGGGACTTCGTGTCGTCAACGTCCATCCAGTCCCCAATCAGGGATGCTTTGGCTTTATCATCGACCATCCACTGCTTCTCGAACTGCTCCCCGCCATTGGGTCCGTACGAGAAGATGATGGGCTTGCCGTCGTTGAGGCGGATCATCTCCGTCGAAGCCTGGTTCCAATACTCGTGGTTGGGTGACTTAGTCTTTTCGGGATCGGCCGGGTTGAAGTCACGCTGGGCGTGATAGGCGATGGCCATGCCCCAGCTGTCGACAATGTACCGGATCTGTAAATCGCCGGAATCGTACTTGTCGTTAAGCTCGCCCTTAGCGTCGGGTCGGTCGAGAAAGAGCACCGGGTTTCCTTGCTTGTCGAACATGCCCGGGTGTCGATTGTCGTTGGGGATGCGGTCAAGAATGGCGCTTGCGGTGTCGGAGTACAGCTCGATCGCCACGATCATGGCTGCCAAATCACGGCTCTCAAAGACGTTATACTCGGGGGGATCAACATGAGGATAAAACTGCATCTCGGGCCAGTCGCCGGGTGGTAGCAGATCTGTGTAGATTGCGGCACCGTTGACTCCCAGCGTTGCCCCGGCTTTCCCACTTCCCGGAAGTCCCAACGGGGTGAAAAGCTCGAGCTCGTCGGGTGGGAAACGGCCATACCGGGTCGAATAGCGAACGGATCCTTGAGTCGCCTTGGTCAGCGTGGAGTTCTCCTTCTGCTCCCGCTCGAACTGCTCGACCGCCTGCTGGACAACGGCCAGCACCGACTGGGTGCTGGTGGTTCTTGCCTTGGTGAACACCGCACTGGTCGCGACCAGGACCGAGCTGATCAAAATGATGATGATGACCATGACCACGAGCAGCTCGACGAGGGTAAACCCGCGCTTCATTGTCCCTTGCCTGGGGAAACACGACTCCCGCATCGCAGGTCGCCGCGGAGGGAGGGTGCGTTGCCCGACGTCTGACAATTGAGTGGGCGCTAAGTAGATGCTCTGGACATGGTGACTCACTGTTGTCCCCTGGGCCAATTGGTGACGTCGTCCTCGGTACCGTATTTCGCGTCGGGGCCGGCACTGATCTGCAAATACGAATCCTTGCGTACCGGAGTGGGTCTCGCCTGAATCTTGGGGTCGAGAATGAACCGGGCGAATGAGCCGACGTAGTCCTCGTTTTGCAGGATCTTCTCCTCGGGCGGTACATCGGTCGGCGCAGGGGAGATGCTCAAGAACAGATCGTGGTAGCGCCCGTTGACAAGCCCCGGTCCAAAATCAAGCCCTGGGGCCGTGAACGGCGATGGGGCGTCGCTTCCAGTGATCACCGCGTTATCCGTCTGCCGGTAGATGCCTGGCAATCCTTCGCCGTAGTCGGTGGTCATGCGGAAGCTCGCGGGGTTGGCCCGGTAGTAGAGGATGGGCGTATCCCAGGGGTCGACAAACACTCGCTGAGAACAGGCTGCTACTTCGCTCTCGCCCTCATCAGGACAGTCCAAGTTGACGATCACGCTCTTGTCGACGAGATCTCTGAGCGATTTGGCCTGCTCCTTCATCTTGTCGTCCACGTAACCGGTGTAGCGTGCATTTCCTTCCTGGCCCGTGCTGGGATCGATGTAGTAAGCACCCGAGGGGCCACCCTGCTGTTGGGGTGGTCCACGGTGGGTGTCGTCCCACCACATGCCATTTCGATTGAAATCGCGAAAACCGGGTGTTCCAAGCCCGTCGGCACCGATCATCGCATGAACCAGAAGCTGGGCACCGGTGATCTTCACCGTATCGCTGGAGGACTCTCCGTTCGGGTCCGCAATCAACTGTGGATCCTGTGGATTGTCGCTGGCGGATGGCGGGTACGTCCCCCCGAGTGCCGATTCGCTTCTGAACAGGTTCAGACCGACGTCGAGGGCGGAGAGCTGCGACTGGGCCTGGGTCACGCGTGCCTGCCTTCTGACGGTGCCAAAGACCGGCAGTAGGATCCCGACGAGCAAACCGATGATCGCGATGACCACCAGCATTTCGACCAGCGTAAAGGCCGGTCGTGAAGATGATTTTGACTCTTTAAGACTCATAACCAAGGTCCTGTCATGAAGACGTCAGCGGGGGACTCGGGCCGCGGTCTGCAGCGTCCCACGACTGAGCATGTTTTGTGCTTAGTCCGGCCATGGTGGAAGATTCGAGGGGTCGTCCGTGGTGCCGTAGCGTAAGTCAGGTCCGGCACTGATCAGCAGGAAAGTGTCCGCGTTCACCGGGCGCAACGGCACGTTCCGGGTGTCGATGCCACCGTCGAGATGCCCCTGGAGCACCGTCGCATATACCCTGCGGTCTATAATGTAGCGGGCGAACGTGTCCCGGTACTCAGGCATGATGAGCTGCGATGCCATCAAATCGGAACCGGAAATGGCAATGGCGTGGTCCTGCGGGCTGCCGAAGTCCCACCCCCGCTTATCCTCCTTGCCCGTGAAGCCCTCGTTGTCCTGGTGGAAGTAGTAGGGGACGCCATCCTGCTGGGGCCCGCCATCGTACACACCGTCTTCGCTGCGCTCGTCTTCCAACATGTTCATGGGCTGGCCATGCGTGCTGGCGACGTAGTAAAGAATGGGCTGATCAAACGCGTCCACGATCACGGGAAGCTGATTCATCTCCTCCCAGTCGGGGAACAGCTCGGAATCTCCATCCTCGACCCCCTCAGCCGGTCGTCCCGGAAGCTTCCGTGTCTCAAGCATACGAACGTCGTCGGGGTTCAGATACATGCTCATTCGGTCCAGACGGGTACCATTCTCGAGCGGATCAGGCGTGTACCAACACCATGGCTGCTTACGAACATCGCCCTGGGGAACGCTGCTTCGTTTGACGTACCCGAGGTTGTCCACGCCCATCAGCATCGCAGGAAGCCAATGGGCACCATAGACCACCGGAAAGTCGGGTTGGCTACCGCAGTCCGCGGGAATGAAAGGGAATTCGCCCCGGTAGGCATTGAACTCAACGCCCGGAATCTTCGGATGGGCAAAAGAGGGTGGATACCCGTTGGTCTGGCGGAAATCGGTGCCGTTGTCGTTTTTGAACAGCTCGAGGCCAACCGTGATGGTGTCGATCGTCTTTTTTGTGGTTAGCTTCTTGGCGGAGGTCCGGGCTCCGCTAATCGCCGGGATCAGGATCCCGATCAGCAGGGTGATAATAAAGACCACGGTCAGCAACTCGACGAGCGAGAAAGCCGTCGGTCGATGACTTCGTCGACGTACTCGGTAGTCGACAACAGGCTGTATCTTGTAAACACTCATTGTCTCGCGTCTCTCCTGGTGAGCTAACGATAAAGGAAGCTCTCGATAGTCCCCGCCCACCCCAAGGACCGAACGCTGTCTACGTTCGACAAACGTTCGTATGCAACAAGCCGCGTCGCGGGCGCGAACCGCCGAGCCGGTGATCAACCGGAGACGGATTGAATCAGTTGCACGAGCGGCATAAACAGCGCAATGACGATGAAGCCAACGGTGCCTCCAAGGCCGATGACCATGAGCGGCTCGATCAGCGACACCAGACTCGCCACCGCGACATCGATCTCTTCCTCGTAGGTATCCGCGACCTTGAGCATCATCTTGTCGAGCTCACCGGTCTCCTCGCCGACGTCGATCATGTTGGTGACCAGACCGTCCACGACCTTGGCTGACCGCAGCGGGGCGGCGAAGCTTTCGCCCTCACGAATGGAATCGTGCACACGCTCGAGGGCTCGCGAGTAGACCTCGTTACCGGCGGTCTCCTTGGTGATGGTGATCGCCTCGAGGATCGGCACACCCGCGCTGATCAACGTGCCGAGGGTTCGAGTAAAGCGGGAAACGGAAGTCTTCTGAACCAGGCCACCAAAGACTGGTATCTTCAGGCTCACCGTGTCAACGACCAGTCGCCCTCCTTTCGAGCTACGAACCAGCTTGAATAACAAAAACGCGATCACCGGCGAGAACAAGAGGACAGACCAACCTGGTGGCGTGCCGTGGACGAACCACTCGGACGTCCCCATCAAAAGCAAGGTGGCCGCCGGAAGCTTGACGTCGAAGTCCGAAAAGATCTGGGTGAACTTCGGAATGACGAAGATCATGATACCGGCCACGATACCCATGGAGAACGTCACGACCACTACCGGATAGACCATCGCCCCAACGATCTTCTTCTTCAGCTTCTGGGCCTTTTCCATGAACTCAGCCAGTCGCTGAAGAATCAGATCCAAGACACCGCCCGCCTCGCCGGCGGCGACCATGTTGACATAGAGACGGTTAAAGGCTTTGGGATGCTTGGCACAGGCCTCGGAGAGGGTGGAACCGCCCTCGATGTCATCGACCATACCCATTAGGATATTCTTCATCAACCCGGGTTTTTGCTGCTCTTCCAAGATGTTTAGGCTTCGGAGGATCGGAAGTCCGGCGTCCTGGAGGGTGGAAAGCTGGCGGGTGACCTGGGTGATTGTCTTTGTAGAGACACCACCGATCGAGATCGTGGCCGCCCGCTTCTTCTTCTTTGCACCGGGGGCAAGCTTGCCCTTGCCCCCTTTTTCCCGGATTCGGGTTGGGAAGTATCCGAGGTTACGGATTTTAGCGAGTGCGTCTTCACTGGAGACGGCCTCGATCTCGTCCTTGACCTCCTGGCCGGCCTGGTTCATCGCTTCATATGTGAAGGTTGCCATGGTGAACCCTTCTTTCACGAACTTTGGGCAGGAGCGATTACTCTTCCTCCATAATGGTCTCTTTGACGATCTCGTCGAGCGTCGTGACTCCGTCGTATATGGCCAACAGGCCGGTGTCGCGCAGGGAGCGCATGCCCCGCTTGATGGCCTCGCGACGCAGCAGTGCCGTCGAGCCCCGCTCCATGATCATCTCCCGCAGCGTGTCGTCGAGGACCATGGTCTCGAAGATCCCCAAACGCCCGCGGTATCCGGTGTTGTTGCAGTAATCGCATCCCTTTCCATAGTAGAAGACCCGGTCGCCGATGTCCTCCGGCTTGAGATTCAGTTCCAGTAGCTGCTCCTCCGTGGGCCGGTACGCCGTCTTGCAATTGGTGCAGATTCGACGCACCAATCGCTGGGCGACGACCGCCTCGAGGGTAGCCGTAATGAGGAACGGTTCGAGGCCCAGGTCCAGCAATCGGGCGATGGTAGACGGAGCATCAGTCGTATGCACGGTCGTGAAGACCAGGTGTCCCGTCAACGACGCCTGGACCGCGATCTGAGCGGTTTCCAGGTCTCGCACCTCGCCGACCAGAATGATGTCCGGGTCTTGCCTCAGGAAGCTCCGCAAGCACCGGGCGAAGGTCAGTCCCACATCCGGGCGCACCTGCACCTGGACGAGCCCGTCAATATCGTATTCGACCGGGTCCTCAGCTGTTAGGATCTTCACCTCAGTGCTGTTGAGCTCCGTCAGGGCAGCATACAGGGTTGTGGTCTTACCGGAGCCGGTCGGTCCGGTGTTGATGATGATCCCGTTGGGTTTGCGGATCAGTTGCCGGAAGGTCGCCAAGTCGTCATCACGCAGGCCGATCTTCTCGATGCTGAGCTGGACGTTGGCGCGGTCCAGCACCCGGAGGACCACGCTTTCGCCGAACATCGTTGGGAGAACGGAGACCCGAAGGTCGATCGGTGATCCCTTGAGCGTAAGCTCGATTCGGCCGTCCTGCGGCAAACGACGCTCGGCGATGTCAAGGTTGGACATAACCTTGATTCGGGAGGAGATAGCCAACGCGACATACCGTGGCGGGGGCACCATCTCGTAAAGGACGCCGTCGATGCGGTAGCGCATCTTGAACTCATCTTCGAACGGCTCGAAGTGAATGTCACTGGCTTTGTCTTTGATCGCTTGAAGCAGAACAAGGTTCAGAAGCTTCTTGACCGGGTTGAGATCGGCGATCTCCTTCAGCTCGGCGAGATCGATGCTGTCACCGCGGCCCTCGAATCTGGCAAGATCCTCGTCGTCGCTGAGTTCGCCGATTAACCCGGTGATGGACTCCTGCTCGCCTTCGGGATAGAAGCGATCGAGTGCGTTTTGAAGCTCTTGGGGCTTAGTGAGGAACGGTTTGATGCTACAGCCGAGCAGGGTTTGCAGGTCGTCAGTGGCCCGAAAGTTGTCTGGATTGTCCATCGCCAAGGATAAACGGTTCTGGTCGGCGTCCATGGCAAATGGGATCACGCGATAGGTCTGGGCCATTTGCGACGTCATGAGGGCGAGTACCTCAGGCGAAGGCTCGATCTTGCTGAGGTCAACCACGCCCATTCCGCTCTGTGAAGCCAGGGCCAGGTTCAACTCCTCTTCGGATATGTGACCGAGCTCGACCAGGATCGAACCGAGCGGTCCGCGTCGCTGCTTCTGAATCTCGAGGGCTTCGTGGACCTGGGCGCGGCGCAGTTTGCCCATTTTGATCAAGATGCGCCCGAGCTGCCGGCCTCGAAGCTGCTCGATGGGCGGCATTTTCTGGGGACGGGCAGCCTCGGCTGACTTCGTTGCGGATGAGCTTTGGCTGGCGGGGGCGGACTCTTTCATGATCTAAACACCGGAACGTCGTCTTTCTCGCCGCCGGGACCGATTTTCTCGCCCTCGGTCAGTTGGCCGCGTTTTTGCCTGTCCATCTTGTCTTGCATCTGCCCGGGCTGCCGGGCGCAGTCGATGCATTCTTCCGCTTCAATCAGACCTTGTTCGTAAAGGCTCCACAGGTGCTCGTCGAGCAACTGCATTCCGTACTTCTTGCCCGTCTGAATCGCGGAGTCGATACGGAAGGTCTTGTTTTCGCGGATCAGGTTGGCAATGGCCGGGGTGGTCACCATAAACTCATAGGCGGCGATTCTGCCTCGGGGAACCTTCGGGAGCAGCGCCTGAGACAGGGTCGCGATCAGATTCGTTGATAATTGGACGCGGAGCTGCGACTGCTGTTCATAGGGAAAGGCGTCAATAATCCGGTTGATCGTTCCCTGACAACCCGTGGTATGAAGCGTGCCGAATACAAGGTGTCCGGTCTCCGCCGCTCGGATCGCCGACTCAATCGTCTCCAAGTCACGTAGCTCCCCGACGAGGATCACGTCCGGATCCATGCGCAGCACGCGGCGAAGGGCTTCCGCGAAGTTGGGCACGTCTGGCCCCACCGAACGTTGGTTGATGATGCACTTCTTGTGATCGTGGTAATACTCAATCGGATCCTCGATGGTGACAATGTGCCGGTCGAGATTGGTGTTGACGTAGTCGATCATTGTGGCGAGGGTCGTGGTTTTGCCGCACCCGGTCGGCCCGGTCACCAGGAACATGCCTCGGGGACGACGACACAGTGCACGACAGATCGATGGCAGCCCGATTTCCTCAAAAGTCAGCAGCCTCGAGGGGATCAATCGCATGACGACGGCGATGTTTCCTTTCTGCCTAAAGACCGAGACGCGAAACCGTGCCCCATCGCCGAACGAGAATCCGAAGTCCGTTCCCCCCTCCTCGGACAGTTCCTGCTGATTTCGCTCGGGGGTGATCGCCTTCATCAGCGACACGGTATCGTCGGGGGCGAGCGTTTTCGTTTCGAGGGTCCGCAAGCGGCCGTCAAGACGGATGATCGGTGGGCGCCCAACGGTCAAATGGAGGTCCGACGCATTCCGCTTGACGACGGTCTCCAAGAGTCGGTCAATGTGTATGGTGGCCATCTTTTGATGTCTCCCGAAGACTCAGCTAGTCGACAATTCCCTCAGCCTGGGTGATCCGCAGCAGATCCTCGGGTGTGGTCACGCCGTTGAGGATCTTCAGCTTACCATCCTCCAGCAGGGTGCGCATTCCGGCCGCCTTGCAGGCCGCCCTTAGCTGTGTCGTCGGCGCCCGCTTGAAGGCGAGGTCCCGTATTTCGTTGTTCATCAGGAACATCTCGAAAATACCGAGCCGTCCGCGATAACCGGTATTTCTGCACCGCTTGCACCCCGCCCCCTTCCAGATGGTCTTCCCTTCCAGCTCTTCCTCCTTGAAGCCCAACAACCTGAGCGTTCGCGGGTCAGGCTTCTCGTCCACGGTCTTGCACTCTGAGCAAATGACACGGATCAGGCGCTGGGCCATGATGGCCTGGATCGAGCTGGCCACCAGAAACGGCTTAATACCCATGTCCAGAAGTCGAGTGATGGCCGAAGGGGCGTCGTTTGTATGAAGCGTGCTGAACACAAGGTGCCCCGTCAGTGCCGCCTGAATCGCCACGTCGCCGACCTCACGGTCACGAATCTCCCCGACGAGGATGATGTTGGGCGCCTGACGCAACATGGCACGGAGAATCCGGGCGAAGGTAAGTTGAATTTCTTCCTTGACCTGACACTGGTTCATTCCCGTGAAGTTGTATTCAACCGGGTCCTCAGCGGTGATGATCTTCTTGTCCGGGCGATTCAGGGCCTGAAGCGCCGAGTAGAGTGTCGTGGTCTTGCCCGACCCGGTCGGCCCGGTCACGAGGAAGATGCCGTTGGGGCGCTGAATAATTTTCTGGAACTTCTGGAAATCGTCCTCTTCGAAACCCAAGGCCTGGAGACCAACGTTGGCGGATTCCGGGCGCAGAATTCGCAAAACAACGCTCTCCCCGTGGTAGGCAGGAAGGGCACTGACACGAAAGTCGATCTGGCTGCCGCCGATCTTCATCTTGATTCGACCGTCCTGCGTCGTACGCCGCTCGGCAATGTCCATACCCGACATGATCTTGAAACGCGTCGTGACCGGGGCTTGCATGTTCTTGGGGATGTCGTCACGAACCTGGCAAACGCCGTCGATGCGATAACGCACCCGTACACGGTCATCCATCGGCTCGATGTGAATATCGCTCGCCCGGCTGTGGACGGCTTCGGTGATCAGCAAGTTGACGAGACGCACAATCGGGGCGTCACCGTCCTGGTCCTTTTCCAGCACTTTCCCATAGGACTCTTCCCCTTCCTCTGGGGCCTCCTGGTCAATGCTGGCCATCGTTTGTGACAGCACATCGCCGTCGGGATTGACAAACTTCTCGATGTATCGCTTGACCTTTGTCGTCGCGGCAAGTGTTGGAACAATCTCTCGGTTGAGCCGGAAACGCAATAGGTCCAGGGTCTCCAAATCCAAAGGATCCGTCACGATGACCTTGAGCCGGCTACCCTCTTCGGAAAGCGGTAACACCAGGTAGTCCTCGATGAGCTTCGAGGGGATCAAATCAAGGACTGTACGATCGACGGGGTGATGATCCAGATCAATGAATTCGAGCCCGAACTGGGTCGCCAGAGCCTTGGCGACGTCGTCCTCGCTGGCCAGCTCCAGTTCGATCAAGGCTTCTCCGAGCCGCTTCCCATGATCCATGCCGTACTTCAGGGCATCGGAGAGCGCCTTTTCATCGATGATCTTCCATTCCACCAGGGTCTCGCCCAGTTTTTGCCGTTTTCTTGCCATGGGTGATCAGATCCACATTCGCAGGCCGTGATTATCAACCAAGCCGGCATCCGGTGACACGCGGACCGTCGTCCAGGACCGCCGTGCGCGCAACCTACCGCCGTATCAGCATCGGCGGGCTGGCCCACCCAGGCCACACTGCGAAAGCCATGCGCCGACATCGGGCTGGCAGCTACCGCTGCATACTACGACCTCTTCACGGAGGCGACCCGGGGCGTGACCCAACGGTAGTACGTCGATGCATACTGCGACACTAGGCTCCAGTTGTCTCGCAAACGGACGTCCGAAAACTGGCGCGCGACGCTACGCACGTCGGCTGCCAAGACAACCTGGCACATCCATACCGATTTTACTGGCCTGCTGCGGCTCTTTCAACCGCTTACCATGCCACGATCGAGCCATTCGGCGTAGAATATCCCTTGGTTTGCCCAGGAAGAGGTGGACAGGGTTGCCTCCCGACCCTGCTCGGGCCGGGAGACAACCCTTAATCTTTCCCCACGAGTCAACGAATTCAGTTTCTGCCTACGCTTGCGCCCGCTGTGCTCGGGCCCGTCTGAGCACCACCGTCCCGGCCGCAAGCACCAGCAGGACCAACACCGCCATACCCCAGTCGGTAACCGCCGGGATATCTCCCCGCATGGGGGCGTGTACGGGGCCGATCCCATACCCCACGTGGACGTCCCAATCGGCTGACGTGGTGCCGTTGGCGTTCACCGCTTGCCACTCGACATCATGCGAAGGCCACTTGTGATTATATCCGAACTTGAAGAACGTGCCCACCGCTTCTGCCGGCCCGCTCCAATGGATCATAAACGGGCAGTTCCCATCTGGTCCGGGCGAGATGTCGCCGTGCGCCGTCTTTCCGGGGTTATGCTGGATGTCTCTCGTGTTCTCCTCGACCGTAAACGTCCATCCAGGAGGCATACAAATACTCGAGTAATTCCTGACATTGGCGTCTACCGTCCCGATATACAGGTCGGTCAGGCTTTGATCTTCATTGCTTACTGGGTAGCTATACATCCGGGGCCCTGGAAGGCAAGTCGCCTCGACCTCACCGCTTCCACCCGATTCCGTCCCGTCGCACGCCACCGTGGGTGGGACTGGAAGTGGTGGGAGCGGAAGTACGATACCTTCAAACAGCTCAAGATCTCCCGGATAGTCCGGGAGAAAGCCGAGTCCGTGTCCTGCCACGATCAGGAACCCGAAGGGCGCGTTCGCGACCCAATGCGGCAGGTTGTCGTTCCTGAAGAAGACCGGGACGGCCGGCGTGTGCCCATGAATATAAACGACTCTGGGCGGGAAACGGAGCAGATTGTCGTTGTATACGAGCAGGGGCAGGTGCGGGAGGTTATACAGTGTCGCTCCGGGCTCTGGCAGCGACACGGCAGGCGGGAGAAACGCCTCGACGTTTGCGTTGAAGAAGCTCTCGGCCGGGAAGTCCTGGGCGGGATCTCCGCCGATAGGTCCCGCTTTGGACTCCACCTCACCCGGACTGAGGGCAAGGTGGGCATACGTGGGCCTGCCCGCCTGAAGCAGGACCCCAAACCCGGTCCAGTCCGTCATGTTGAGCGATACGATTTCCGTGTGCACCTCTCGAGTGCCCGCAGGCCCCTCGAATCCCGGCGGGCGCAGAAACATGTGCAAGTCACTGATGACAGTGGCCGCGGAGCCGACGGCAGTTCCCCCGACGTCACTTGGGTCACCGTCGAGGTGCGGGGCGCTGCGCCCAATCTGTGTTACTGGGTCGTACAGATAGGGACTTGTCAGTATCCCAGTGGTTCCATTGTACCCAGGGTAATTAGCCATCATAGTCTGGTACTGTGGAAGCACCCAAATCTTGAACAAACCGAGAGATGACGTGGGCGCGTCATCGCATGGCGGGTCGTGATCGGCGGTACAACTCGCCCCAAAACCGAGATCGGTATTGTCCACGGGCGCGTGCACAGGTCCAAAACCGAGACCGACATCTGCTCCCCAGTCCACTACAGTTGCCCCAACATCGTCAACCAGTGACCACCCTACATCGTGCGAATGCCATGGGTGGTTGAACCCAAACGTGAAGTTTACAGGACCGCTGCCTGCCATGCGGTAGAAGTGGATAACGTAGGGGCAGTTGCCATCCGGGCCGGGTGAAGTACCGCCATGCGCCGTCTTCCCTGAGTAATCCTGAAAATTGTTGAGTATGATCTCAAAACCCCACGTTGAAAGCTTGCAGACGTTGACGTACCGAGTGATGTCACCGTCATGGGTCCCAATGTAAATGTGCTGAAGCGATCCGTTAGGATCAGTGACGGGATAGGTGTAGCGTAGGTTGCTCAGCCCATTAATGGAACACTCGGTACTGACGACACCACTGCCGCCAGACTCTGTTCCGTCACAACTTAGCGTTTGAGCGAGCGCAGGGCTGCTAAACGCCCCCGCCAGTAGAAGTAATAACAGCTTTCGCATGATCCTCTCCTTGTTTTGCTATGCGTACGGGGGTTCAACGGGCACACTTGGCCCGGAGAGTTCCCGTATTTCGGCCAGTTTTGATGGGATGCAACTCCGCCTCTCTGCTTCTTACGGCCCAGGCGAGGCACCCCGGTACATTCCGTTGTTCTGGTCTTCTCGAGATATGCGCGCCGCAGGGCGGCGGGGCCCGCGGTGATGATGCCGGTATGGCGAATAGCGGAAACGCGCTAAACGTCTGTGCGCTCAGGATTGTCGTCTCATAGCCCCTCTTTTCTGGAGGGGCCGGCTGAGGGATGACAATGCGAACCTTGCTGAGCACTGCAATCAGGGCGGCGTTGACAACGGCAACGAAGAATCCCAGCAAAACATACCCAAACGCATTGGTGACCCAGTGAAGAAGCGTCGTTCCACCTGATGCGCTCGCAACCAGACTGCGATTCACTCCAAGCGGCTCGAGGGCAAACTCGACACCCATCCACCCAACGCTCAGAACGAAGGGGCTGAAACCGATCCGCCGCGTGAGGTAAGCACCCAGGCAGGCGTACACCGAGGGTATCACGATGCATAGTGCCATCGAACCCATCGAGAGCTCGACGAGCCGGCCAGGGGCCACAACCAAGAACATCGACAGCGAGACGCCCCACCCCGCACCGCACACACCGGCCTTACACGGTTGATAGGCGTAGATGACGATGAATAAGGGGAAAAGAGCCAGCCAGCTAAACCGCACCTGTTCGTGTGAGGCGGTGTCTAGTGCCACGATGTAGGCGCTGGCCAATAGTAGCAGGAGCAATCCTGCGACCTTGACCCCCGCGAGTCCGCAGGCCAGGCTACTGCGCTGGTCTTTATTTGCCACAGCTCAGACCCCAGATACGGGTCTAAAGGCTTGATCGACGGGGATTGGCGGGTGTACCGTTCTATTCTGCAGTTTGAGAATAGCGCAGTCCCCGCCCGTTGAGCCGCTCTACGTCAGCCAAGTGTCTGCCACAAAACCCCATCGCTGCAAGCCTCATGCACGGGAGCTGATTCCCTACCTGTCGAAACACCAACATGCTTGTGTCACGGAAATGTCCGTGATCGGTGTGCTTGCCTGCCCACACACCGGAATATGAACGCACCACCACGAGTCTACCGCGGTTCGTGCCAAGTGCAAGAGGGAAATGTGTTCTCTGGTCTCCGATCTGACCCAGTAACGCAGCCAAGTCCTCTCCCTTCTTTGCGGCACCATGTCAATCTGGGAGGGGTGTGGAACCTCGGGTACCGCCAATTGGGCGAGGGCCCGCACATGCAAAGCCTCTGTCGCTTCAGGCAAGACCAGGTGCCTCGGCGTTGCACTCAAGAGCTGACTCGACAGGACAGGTCTTGGGGCTGCGAATCAGCCTATGGCCATCGCCTCGCTCTTCGAACACGAGCCGGACCGTCTCCCCACTGACAGGGGTCCGAGGCCGGTGGGCCGGGCAGAGGCGAAGCGAGGCTGCGGAAGGCGTCGACGCAGTAGGAGATGTCGACGAAGTCGATCTTGTGGTCGGGAAGCGGCTGAGCGACGTCCGAGTGGATGATGTCGCTGCGGGCCTTGCGCGGGGCTGAGGGGGTGTTCTTGAACTTCTCCACCAGGGCCGAGATGTCCACGAAGTCCACCACGCCTTGGGGGGCTGTGCATGGTGTCACGCCGCAGTCACCCACCACGTCGCCGACACGGCTCATGGTGATCGTCAGCGGGTCGGAATACTTGTCGGGATTGCCCAGGTCGCAGCCCTCGGTGATCGCCCGGACCTCGAACGTCGCACCAGGTACTATTGCGCCGTCATAGATGTCAATCGTGCCCAAGTCGCTCCAGTCCGCATAGTATGGTTCGCAGCCAAGTCGGGCTGCTTGGAAGAACGGGGAGGTCGGGCAGACGTCGAGATCGCTGCACCCACTTGGTTCGGGGACGAGGGAAGGTTCCTGGACCCACATCGTGCGGCCTTGGGCGTATTCGTAGCCGGGAAGCGAAGTGAACGTAACCTGAATAGCCTGCTGCTTGCCCTCGTCGCCGGCTGTAATCGACAGATACCGGTTTTTGCCGCCGAATGCACCGGGTGGAGGGTAGGTGTCGCCGGTGGGAGCCGAGGCGATGGGGCAGTCGCACTCGTCGGGTATGCCGTTTTCATTGAGGTCCTCCGAGATGAGGCCGTTACCGTCGGGATCGGTGGGATCGATGTCGCAGTCGTCGGGGATGCCGTTGACGTTGCAGTCGAAGCTGGTCCCGTTCACGATGTCGTACAGGTCGGACTCGGTGTTGGCGTTGCAGTCCGGTTCGGGCCCCACGTAGGTCCGCACGAAGTAGCTGAAATCGTCCGCGTCCACGTCCCGGTCGTGCTCGATGTCGCAGAACCGGCACTCGCACAGATCGTCAAACTCTCCCGGGCCGGTCATACACCCGGAGAAGATGACGAAATCGTCGAAGTCCGTGTCCAGGTCCTGATCCATGTCGCCGTTGCGAATCCGACGCATGAGACGGGTGCCCGATGGGGCAAGCTGCCCGTTCGGTTTCCACCACCAAGCGATCTCGCCGGCGTCGTTCACAGCGGGGCGCATGTTATCGATCACGCTCTCGATGTCCTGGGCGTGGGTGACTTGGTAGAATGCGCCATCCCGCCAAAGCACGAGCTGCCACGGCGTGTCGTCCGTCTTGAACGAGTACACCACATCCCCACAGTCGTTCAGCGCCGGGAGGTGCCCGTCTGCGAGGGCAACGGTCTGTCCGTCGCGCCAGACCTCGAGCAGACAGAATGAGCCCCATGCGACGCGGACTAGGTTGTCCACGTCGGGTAGCTGCGGTGTGACTGCCTGTGAGGGAAGCGATTGAGCCTGGGCACCGGAGTACAGCAGGATATCGGACGTCCAGTCTCCACCCCCGCAGGGAAATTGAAACTGGGTCCAGGCCATCTGGTCACTGTCGTTAATGCGCACGCTCTGGTTGGAATATCCATCGTCGTAAATTTCAGTTACCACGACCCCATCAAAGAGGAAGATGTCACATTTGTAGTCGCTCGCAGCACACGGGCCCGGTTCGTGCATCTTCCAAGCAATATGCTCGAGTTCATTGATCGCAGGTGCGCCGACATCACCTTCCTCACCTATCCCCGTCTCCTGGCCCGTACGGAGCGTGAATATGCGACCGTCGGAGAAGTCTTCATTCCAACGGGCCCATGTAACCGTTCCGTGATCGTTGATATCGGGGAAGGTGTCGCCTAGGAGGCTGTCAGTGGCCTGCGTCAGCAATCCGTTGTCGTAAACGTAGACGTCCGCCTCCCAAGAGTCCTCTTCCGTGCCGATGTGAACAGCAATCTCGCCGCAGTTGTTCATACGCGGATGACGGCGTTTGAACGGCTCGAACCCGGGCGTGACCTCGACAGTTTCGAACCCTTCAGGAATGCGGTACCGTGCACAGGGGTCCGTCGCGTCGCACGCGGGCGCACCGCCTACGAAAACGCCTCCCTGCTCGTCACAATCCTGCTGCTCGACGGGGAAGCCCAAGTCGCTTTCGTCCAGACACTCCGGTGTGCTGGTGCAGCAGACGCCAGTCTGGCAGATTTCCGGTTCGCAAATGAGCGTACCCACAAGATGATAACCACCAAGCTCGCGGCAGTTGAAGGCGTCCGTGATTATGCAGCTCGATCCAACGCAGCACGCGCCCCACAAGGACGGATCCCACTGCTCGACGGACCAGGTGCTCTTCTCTGCTCCCTTCAGGGGAGGATCCTCTTGCTCCCCTCCCTCCAAGCAAGATGTCGCATCATGCGGCTTTTGTTAGGGTGTTTCGGCGTCGTAAAAGCA
>CAYOQG010000123.1:0-15776 GCA_964405925.1 uncultured Phycisphaeraceae bacterium
GCCCTGAGAATCCCAGAGGTCCCAGAACGATTACTCGTCGTCGGCGGGGGGTACATTGGCTTGGAGATGGGGCTTGTCTATGCGGGATTGGGCTCCAAGGTGACGATGGTTGAGTTCTTCCCACGCCTGCTGATTGGAGCCGATCCCGACCTCGTAAGCGTCGTCGTCAAAAACTGCGAGCGGAAGTTCGAGTCCATCCTCGTTGACTCCAAAGTAACGGGCATCGAGCAGAGCTCGTCCGCGTTTGCCGTGACCATCGAGCATCAGGGAGAAACCAGCAAGGACGAGTTCAATCAAGTCCTTGTGGCTGTCGGGCGGAAACCCAACACGGATAACCTCGGTCTGGACGCGGCTGGGGTCACCACGAACGATCGCGGATTGATCGAGGTGACAGAGGAGGGCCGGACGAGCGTCCCCCATATTTACGCCATCGGCGATGTGACGCCAGGCCCCGCCCTGGCGCACAAAGCCAGCCGAGAGGCGAAGGTCGTGGCTGAGGTGATCGCCGGTCAACCTTCCGCCTTCGACAATCGCGCCATCCCGGCCGTCGTCTTCACGGATCCCGAATTGGCATGGGCGGGTCTCACCGAACAGGAAGCCAAGGAGAAGGACATCAAGGTGAACGTCGGCCGCTTCCCGCTGTCTGCCCTGGGACGGGCACGAACCATGGGACGCACCGACGGGCTGGTCAAGATCATCTCCGACCCGGAGTCAAAACTGGTTCTCGGCGTCGGTATGGTGGGACCGCACGCCTCCGAGCTCATCGCCGAAGGCACGCTGGCGTTGGAAATGGGAGCGACCCTCGAGGACCTGATGGTGACGATCCATCCCCATCCCACCTTATCCGAAGCGATCCTGGAAGCCACCGAGGTGGCAGCAGGAACCGCCGTCCACGTCCATCACTCTGATCGGTAGACTCATGGTGGTCTCAACGTTCCCACCGTACACCTACGACGACGACCTCGTCGAAGCGACGCGTCGTGACGGAAGGACGCGAGTCCGTGTCTATAGACTCACTGAGACGGTGGTTGTCGTCGGATCAGGCAGCAGACCCGAGGTCGAGCTGAATCTCGCCGCATGTGAGGCAGACGGGATCCCGATCCTCAAGCGTCGAGGTGGCGGCTGTTCTGTGGTGTTAGATCCGGGCAACGTTATTGTGTCCGTGGTCGCTGCGGGTGTGCCATTTGGCCATCATCGCCAGCACTTTGATCAGTTGACAGCTTGGCTTATCGAGGGACTTGCACGCATCGGTGTGTCTGGTGTGGAAAAGGCCGGGCTTTGTGATCTGGTCATCGGCGACCGGAAGGTCGCCGGTGCGTGCCTACGCCGATCCCGGGATCTGCTGTGCTACTCCGCAAGCCTATTGGTCGGACCCGACCTGGCGAAAGTCAACCGGTATCTGGGACATCCACCACGTGAGCCCGAATACCGTCGCGGCAGAACACATGAAGCGTTCATGGGTTCGATTGCAACGCTGTCGCGTCTCGGACTGTCGCGGGGCGCTGCAAAGGACCTCGACGCGGAGTGGGTAGCCGCGCAGCTCCGCCGGGTTTTGAAACCACCGACGCTCGCAACGGTCCATGGAAAGTGATCTTCAAAACGCCGCGAGAACCTCTGAGCTGACGCAATGGCACACCGTTTGCATCCCGATGCCCCAAGAGGTACTCCGCTCTCGTCTGCTTGCCAAAGGGGAAAAGAGGGGGGATCGTGACAGACAATAACCACGAGCGCATTGCCGCGGTGGTTGACGTTTCGCCAACAGGCAGAATCGGCTAATCTGAAGGAGGCGAGACGCCAGGGGCAGCGACACCTGTCGACAAGCAAACTAGAAGACGGAGGCTGAAAAAATGGCCTGGGAATACAGCGAGAAAACCAAGCAGCTTTTTATGGACGCCGTCCACGGAAAACCGGGCACCCATCTGGGCGAGGTCGAGAATCCCGACGGGTTGGGTGAGCATGGCTCGATTGTCTGCGGTGATGCCATGCGATTCACCTTCCGAGTCAAGCGGCATCCCACGGACCCGACCAAGGACGTGATCGTCGAAGCCAAGTACTTGACGTTTGGCTGCACGTCAGCCATCGCCGCGTCTGAGGCACTTTGCACGCTCATCGAACAGGGCGGTTACACTCCCATCGAAGCCCTCAAGGTCCAGAACAAAGACATCGTCGAGTTTCTGGAAGGACTCCCGGAGCAGAAGATCCACTGTTCGGTGATGGGTGCTGAGGCGCTGGAATCCGCCGTGTTCAATTGGGCGCAGAAGCGAGGCGTCGATCTAAAAGCCTTAGGCGTTGATATCCACGCCGACGAACAGGCGGAGGGTCGGATCGTCTGTAAGTGCTTTTCGCTAAGCGAACCGTATCTGAGGCGCAAGATCACCGAACTCAACCTGCGTACGATTCCCGAGATAACCAATGCGATCAAAGCCGGTGGTGGTTGTATGTCGTGTCATCACGTCCCCGGCGGTTTGCAGGACTTGCTCGATGATACATGGGGAGCGGGCCCAGACAGTAGCAGGGCCGTACCCGCGATGCCGTCGACCGTCGCGGCAGGTGAGGCGAAGCAGTCGGAGCTGTCACCATACCAATTCAGTAAGAAGGTGGAGAAGGCCATGGATGAATACATCCGGCCCATGCTCCAGAGGGACGGCGGCGACGTCGAG
The DNA here is from genome assembly GCA_964405925.1 of uncultured Phycisphaeraceae bacterium. Classification (GTDB taxonomy): domain Bacteria; phylum Planctomycetota; class Phycisphaerae; order UBA1845; family UBA1845. The sequence continues at coordinate 2,661 of CAYOQG010000123.1, forward strand.
ATCGTCGACATCAAGGATACCCAGGTGTTCTGCCGTCTTGCCGGTGCCTGTGCCGGTTGTGCCGGGGCCGCCCAGACCCTGAAAATGATGGTCGAAAGGACACTCAAGGACGTGGTCGACGAGCGCGTGCAGGTGATCGAAATCTGACGCGGGAAACAAGTCAATGAGAATCATCTACGCCGACAATAACGCGACGACGCAAGTGGCCCCCGAAGTCTTCGAGGCCATGATTCCGTTCTTTATGGAGACCTATTTCAATCCGAGCTCCATGTATGAAGCGGCGCGGACGGCCGCCCACGCCATCAGCAAAGCCCGCCAAGAGATCGCCGGCCATCTGGGTGCAGCCCATCCCAAGGAGATTCTCTTCACCTCGTGCGCCACCGAGAGCAACAACACCGCCATTTTGGGAACAGCCAAAGCGAATCCCAACCGTCGCCATATCATCACGACTTCTGTCGAGCACCCGGCTGTGCTCGAAGTGTGCAAGGACATGCAGCGCCAAGGATACAAGGTGACCTTTCTGCCAGTCGACGAGCACGGTAACTTGGATGTCGACGAGTTCGTCCGTGCCCTGAGCGGAGAGACCCTCCTGGTCAGCATCATGCACGCCAACAATGAGACGGGCGTCATCTTTCCCGTTGAAAAACTCTCAAGCCTGACCAAACAGACCGATCCCTCGATCGTCTTTCACACTGACGCCACGCAGTCGGTGGGTAAGCTTCCTGTCAGCATGGAGGGGGAGCTGAAGCACGTGGATCTTCTGTCGTTTTCAGGTCATAAGCTCCATGCCCCCAAGGGCGTCGGCGCACTGTATATGAGGAAGGGGACGCGCTGTCGCCCCTTCCTGATCGGAGGGCATCAAGAGGACGGTCGACGTGCGGGCACGGAGAACGTTCCCTATATTGCAGGTCTTGCCAAAGCATTGGCACTATCGATCGAGAATCAGCAGGCTGAGGAAGTACGAATTCAGGGTTTGAGGGACCGACTCGAAACCGCGCTGGTGGAGCGCATCCCCCATGTTCAGGTCAACGGCAAAGGCGCACCGCGGCTCCCCAATACACTGAATATCTCATCTCATTGTGTGGAGGGAGAGGGGATGCTCTATCAGCTCAGCGAACATGGGATCTGCGCATCCAGCGGGTCAGCCTGTACCTCCGGATCCCTCGAACCTTCCCACGTGCTAAGAGCCCTGAACGTTCCTTTCACCGCGGTCCATGGTTCCGTCCGATTCAGCCTAAGCCGCTACAATACGGACGACGATATTGACCGAATTATCGAGGTCTTCCCCCAGATCGTGGCCAACCTCCGCAAGCTCTCCCCCTACTGGGACAACGCGAAGAACCAGCCACGGTGACCCTCCGCGATGTACAGCTGTAAGTCCCCCGTGCGATGGAATGAACGGGTGGCATGGCCAAGCGAAGCGCGGCCATGCCAATCCAAAAACATGCCCGCATAGGGTGCCCCATCCTTCGCCGCCGAATGTGCTCGAATGTCCATCAACTATGCCCGGCGAAGGGTGGGGGATGGAATTCCGAACCCACTTACCGCAACAACGCCAAGAACACGCCGGCCGCCACTGCCGACCCGATGACGCCCGCGACGTTCGGTCCCATCGCCGGCATCAGCGGGTTTACCTTGCCGTCGGAATGTCTGGACACGAAGTCCTGCACCACCCGGGCAGCCATGGGGACAGCCGAAACACCGGCTGCGCCGATGCACGGATTGAATCGACGATGTGCGGGCAACACGAGGTTCAGGATCTTCGCAAACACCACCCCGCCCGCCGTGCTGAACGCAAACGCAACCGCACCGAGCACCAGGATGAACAGCGTCCGCGGCAGCAGAAATGTCTCCCCTGACATGGTCGACCCGATGACCAGCCCCAGGAAGATCGTCACGATATTGACAAGTGCCCCGCCCGCGGTCTTGGACAAGCGTTCCGTCACCCCCGACTCTCGCAACAGATTGCCGAACATCAACAGTCCGATCAACGCAGCGCAGGTTGGAATCGCCAGGGCGGCGACCACACCGGTGATAATTGGAAACAGGATGACGGCTGTAATCGATGGCGTCTTGGCCGCGGGCACATCCATCTGTCTTTCGTGTTTTGTGGTCAACAACCGCATGATCGGCGGTTGGATGATGGGTACCAGCGACATATAGCTGTAGGCTGCGACAGCCACCGCGCCGAGCAGCTCGGGGGCGAGGATCGCGGTCAGGAAAATCGATGTTGGTCCGTCCGCACCACCGATGATCCCGATCGACGCGGACTCCTGGGCAGTGAAATTGAATAAATAGTAGGCACCAAGCGCCGCGACGAAGATGCCAAGCTGAGCCGCCGCCCCCAGGAGGAACGTGATCGGCCGCGACAGCAGCGGCCGAAAATCTGTCAACGCTCCGACACCAAGAAATATCACCGGTGGTAAGAACTCGGTCCGGATGCCAGCGTCGTAGACCAACTGCATCAAGGGCGGGACTGTATGTGCATCTACCACTCCAATCGCGTCGCTGGACGCACTGAGCATCGCGTACGGCAGGTTAGCGAGAATGGCCCCGAACCCGATCGGGATCAGCAGTAGCGGTTCGTACTTTTTCGTGATCGCCAGATAGATGAGGATTCCGCCGATGGCGAACATGACCGCGTTTTGCCAGGTCAGACCGGCGAAACCCGAGCTCGTGACTAAGGTCTGGAACCCACCCATGGTTCACTGCTCAATGGTCAAGATTGGCTGCCCGGCTGCAACATCCGTTCCAACGGCTGCTTCAATGGTGAGCACCCTCCCGGCGACTGGTGCGCGAACGTCGTGCTTGGCCTTCATGGCTTCGACAGCCGCGACGATCTGCCCCTCCTCGACGATGTCGCCGATCTTGGCCTTGAGTTCCACCAACTCCACTTTGCCCTTGAAGGGCGAGAAAACGGGTACGCCTCGCCCGTCACCCGACGGTCCACCAGGCGTTGCCCTCACTGCCGCCGTGGCTTGAGCAGGCGCGGTGCCCTGCGATGGCGGCTCGATGGTGATAAGAAATCTTCGGGTGACTCCATTCTCCTCGACGGTACAGGTAGTCGAGACCGGACTGGCAAAGGGCGATGGGCTTGCCGCTTGGGCGGCAGGAGCCGCTACCTCCTTCTTTTCCTCCTCCTTCTTTTTAAGTGGAAGCACGATCTTGGCCTTGCCCTGCAAGAGACGCAGCCCTCCGTTCAGCTCGATGTCCTTGCCCGGCACCATGGCTGAGGCGACCAGGAATATGTTCTCCTCCGTGGTCGGCAGATTTCGTTCCTTCAGTGCCTTCTCCGCCTTACCCAAGGTGTCGGGGGCCGCCTCGAGCGGGTCACCGTCGAAGGGTTCCAGTCCAAGCTGTTCAGAGGCGATCTTGACGACCTCGGGATCGGACTTGAGCGGGGGCCTGCCGAAGTAGCCCAATACGGCTCGTCCATATCCGGCATCGATCTTCTTCCACCGACCGAGGAGCACGTTGTTAAACGCCTGCAACCAGTATTGCTGACTTCCCGGTGTCACCGAGGTCCAGGCCCCGCCGGCTCTCACCACCACGGGAAACTCCGCCAACACCTCGCTGTATCTGTGCAAGATCCCGGCCTCAGCCATCATGTGAACGTTCGGACCGATCGCGCCACCCGGCATGGGGAAACCGACCACCCGGGCATCCGCCGTCGTCGTGACCGGGTTGAACTCATACTCCTTCAACCCCTCGTTGAGAAGATTCTCAATCTCGTTGACCTTGTCAACGTCGATGTCCAACGAGTATCCGGTTCCCTTCAATGCGTGGTCCATCGAGCGCACATCAGGTTGGACGGTGCCCGACGCCATCGGCCTCACGGACAGATCGATGCCATCTACTCCCCCCTCGATCCCCGCCATGTAGCATGCAACCGCTGTCGAAGCGGTGTCGTGCGTGTGCTGCCACAGGATGACCTCGGGCGGCAGAAGGGCCTTGATTCCCTTGGCTGTTTCGTAACAAATCTTCGGGTCGGTCGTCCCAGAGGCATCCTTCATGCACACTGAATCGATGTGCAAGTCCGAGTCGAGCAGCCTCTTGACGATGCGAATGTAGAACTCCGCCGTGTGCACCTCGTCGGACTCGAACGGCAACCCCATCAAGGCCACACACACCTGGTGATGCATGCCGGAATCCACGATGGGTTGGCCGGTTTTCATAAGGTTATTCACGTCATTCATGTAGTCGAAGTTGCGGTCCCACGTCGTTCCATGCTTCTTCATCAATTTGGCTTGCAGCTTCAGCGCCTCGATCCGCTGCGTCGTAAGCGTGACACCAGACACGGAACGAGTGAGAATCTGAAGGTCTACGCCGGGACCAACCGCCTTGCGCATCTCATCCTGGCACCAGAACGGATCTTCTCCGCAATACATGTAAGGCGCCTGGTAGCGGGCTCCACCCCCAAACTCAAAGTGCCGGATGCCCGCCGCCGCTGACGATTCCATGGCAGGAAGAATATCCTTGAGTCGGACCTTGCCGCCGAAGCTGCTTTGCAGCCCGTCTCGAAACGGTGTGAACATGACCCTGATCTTCTTCGGCTTGCTCGTGTATATCATGTCTCCTCCTCAATTCGCGTCACCCGGGCACCTGGATAGATCGCGGCCACCGCAGTGCTTACCGCTGCAGCCAGGATCGCGTCATCGGTCCCACGCGATGTGGGAAAGGCGACGTTGATCAACCGAATCATGGTCGCCAGCACGATTAGAAGGATAAATACCGCTAGAAACGCGGCGCCGCAGACTGTCAACAGATTCGCCTCAGGCACAGAACACTCCTCGTGCCGCTGCGTGGCATTCCGCTCCATTCATGTCACCTGAAGCGCCCAGCTTCTAGAGTCACCGTAACCTACGAGGCTAGAAAACGGCACTAGACGCCCAGGGCCTCACAGACCTCCTCAAAGGCCAACCGGCCCCGGCTCACGGACCCTGCATGACCTTCGATTTCCAGGGACAGATCATCTGCAATGGCCGTTACTACACCACAAGCCAGCGGTGCCGGCCACCTCTTGGTTTCCCACGCTGAATCCGTGGATTCGTCCCATAAACGCACCCGCTGGCCGACTACACAGGAGAGCTCCCGGTAGGATCGCAGTAGCCCGGCAGGTCCGTGTGCCTTAAACGCATCATAACGCTTGTCCAGGCTTTCGAGAACACAGCACGTAAACCGCGGCAGAGTAGTGTTGATGCCGGCGTCTTTCAGGCAACCAGCGGCCGGCACGAACGGTGTCGGCTCCAAGACGGGGGCATGTCCGATGTTGACGCCGATACCCAACACTGCTGCTTCTACCACGCTGTCTCGGCAGACGGTTGAAGCCAGCACTCCTCCCACCTTCCGACCGTCGAGCAGTATGTCGTTGACCCATTTGATGGACGGCGCGATCCCCGCTGGGCCGACGGTCCGGATGGCATCAATCACGGAGACAGCCGGCAACATGATCAGTCCAGGCACGAGCTCCGCCGCCGGAAGACCAAGCGGAAGTCCGACAGTGAGGAATAGGTTACCCTCGATCACTGACCAGGGTCGCCCTCGCTGCCCGCGAAACCCCTGGCCCGTGAGGGCCACCGCCGCCGTGGGGCCGTCAAGTGTCAGTCCATCCGTCAGCGCCTCGTGCAGAGCGTCAAACTGCGATCGTGGAGCCCTCTCAACCACGACCATCCGGTGCCAAAACGCCCCAGACGGTCTGTCCGTTACACGTGCCGTCCACGCCATACGTCTTTCGGAGAGGGCTTCCCAGACGCGCTTCTCCGGCTCCTCTAGACAGCACGCGGACATGCTAGTCCGAGTAGAGTTCGCCGACACGAACTCGTTCAGGTGCTCTTTACAGTCGGTCAGGACTCGCATGGATGTTCACACCGCGGTTGCGCACATTCAGCTTTATGCAACACTCGCTTTTCTACCGGCCCCACAGGTCTGTCAGTCGCTGCCGCACATCCTCACCTGCCATTATGCGTATCAAACAGGCGGCTCGCAAGCACGACGGGGGCTGCAGTGTCGTGCGTGGTGCGGGGAGCTGCTCCCGATCTAAGGACATTCGAGATGCACTTCACTTTAATCGTCTGCGCCTGACCCGACCCGAGCACCTGCCAAGTCCGCCCCTTGCGAACCCGCGCGACGTGGTCAACTCGGCTGCGGGACGATCTCCACTTCCAGTCGTGTCGCCTGAGTCCGCGGCTGGCATACGCTTGCACACCCCAATCGCAGCCTCTCCAAGTCCTATGTCTACTCTGCAAAACGCCCCCCCACGGCAACTCAGGAACCGGCGACCGAGTTCAATCTCTCGGGGCGCCCCGCCGGCATCGTGATCGGTCATATGGCCATCGTTCGGCGCTGCCAATCTGGCAGCGGCAGTCGCCGCCGACGCTATGAATGACCCGGAAAAGGCCCTAACCTATTGTGAAATAACAGGTTATGAAGATCCCACCGCTGGTACGGTGCCTGCAACCTATCCTCCTGTCGGGCAGTTGCGGTCTGCCCACCGTGCTGACTGAGAGTTATCTGCGATGACGGACAAGTTTACAGTCAAGGCTACGGAGGCGCTTCAGGACGCCGAACGACGTGCGGCAGCCCTGAGTCACAGCGAAGTCGGAGCGCTTCATCTGCTCGCAGCCCTGGTGGCGCGACGAGCTAGCGGAAACGGGGGGGCCAGTGGGGGCATCATCGCTCCGCTTCTCGAGAAGGCTGGGGCCAACGTCGCTCAGGTCCGCTCGATCATTGACTCCGAGCTTGGGCGACTGCCCAAGGTCTCGGGTGGGTCACTGACGGCCAGCCGTTCCCTGCAGGAGGTCCTCCACGCAGCCCGGAGCGAGGCGGATCGAATGAAGGATCAGTACGTTTCGACCGAGCACCTGCTCATTGCCCTCACCGACGTCAAGAGCGAGGCTCGCGAGATTCTCTCGGTGAGCGGTGCGAGCAAGGAAGCCATTCTCGCCGCCCTCAAAGACATTCGCGGTGGTGCTGCTGTCACGTCCGAGAACGCGGAGGAGACCTACCAAGCCCTCGAACGGTACGGGATCGATCTTGTGGCCATGGCCCGCCAGGGGAAGCTCGACCCGGTCATCGGGCGTGATGAGGAGATTCGCCGCTGTATGCAAGTCCTCGCCCGGCGAACCAAGAACAACCCCGTCCTGATCGGCGATCCGGGTGTCGGAAAAACCGCCATCGTCGAGGGGTTGGCTCAGCGAATCCTCGCCGGTGACGTACCAGAGGCACTCAAGAACAAACGAGTCGTCGCTCTGGACATGGGTGCCCTGATCGCCGGGGCGAAGTACCGTGGTGAATTCGAGGAGCGGCTCAAGGCGGTGATCCGGGAGGTGGTCGAATCCGCCGGCCAGGTGATCCTGTTCATCGACGAGCTGCACACCGTCGTCGGTGCCGGCAGAGCCGAAGGCGCCGTGGACGCCGGCAACCTGCTCAAACCTGCCCTCGCCCGCGGCGAGCTGCGATGCATCGGGGCTACCACCGTCGACGAATACCGTAAGCACGTCGAGAAGGACAAAGCCCTCGAACGCCGCTTCCAGACCCTCTACGTCCGTGAGCCCACCGTCGAGGACACCATCGCCATCCTCCGTGGTCTAAAGCCGAAGTACGACGCCCACCACGGCGTGCGTATCCAGGATGCCGCCTTGGTGGCAGCCGCGATGCTCTCTCATCGCTACATCGCCGACCGCAAGCTCCCTGACAAAGCCATCGATCTTATGGACGAAGCCGCGTCCAGGCTGCGAATCGAAAACGACTCCATGCCCGCCGAGCTGGATGAGCTCCGCCGCCGCATCATGCAGCTCGAGATCGAACGTGAAGCGCTCAAGAAAGAAAAGGACGAAGGCAGCAAGGCCCAGCTCAACTCGGTGCAAAAGAACTTGGCTGAGCTCCAGGAAAAAAACAGTCGCGTGACCGCTCAATGGCAAAACGAAAAGGCCGAACTCGAAGCCATCAAAGAGGTCAAGCAGAAGATCGCTGCCAAGCAGACCGAGCTCGACGAGGCCCAACGGCAAGGCGATCTTGAACGAGCAGCCCGCATCCGCTATGGCGAGCTGCGCGAGCTCGACGAAGCCGTCAAACAACGCGAGCAAAAGCTCACTGAGCTGCACGAAAAGGGCGGTCTACTGCGCGAGGAGGTCACCGCCGAGGAAATCGCCGAAGTGGTCAGCAAATGGACCGGTGTTCCCCTATCCCGATTGCTCGAAGGCGAAAAGGAAAAGCTCATCAAGATGGAGGAGCGGCTCCACGACCGTGTCGTCGGTCAGGATGAAGCCGTTCGAGCGGTTTCCGACGCGGTTCGACGATCGCGAGCCGGCCTCGGCGATCCGAATCGACCCGTCGGTTCGTTTCTATTCCTTGGTCCCACCGGCGTCGGCAAGACCGAGCTGTGCAAGGCGCTGGCGGAGTTTCTCTTCGACGACGAATCCGCCTTCATCCGTATCGACATGAGCGAGTTCATGGAGCAGCACAGCGTCGCTCGGTTGATCGGTGCTCCGCCCGGTTACATCGGTTATGAAGAGGGAGGCCGACTGACCGAAGCCGTCCATCGCAAACCCTATTCGGTGATTCTGCTCGACGAGATCGAGAAAGCCCACAACGACGTCTTTAACGTCCTTTTGCAGGTGCTTGACGACGGCCGACTGACCGACGGTCATGGCCGAACCGTCGATTTCAAGAACACCATCGTCGTCATGACCAGCAACATCGGCAGCGAGTACATCCAGAAGCTCATCGAGGACAGCACCGCCGACTCGCCCGCTGCAGACATCGAAATCGAGATGAAGGTTAAGGAGGCCCTCAAGGCCCGATTCCGACCTGAGTTTCTCAACCGAATCGACGAGACGATTATCTTCCAGCAGCTTACCCGCGACGATTTGTCGAAGATTGCCGAGCTTCAGGTCGAATATCTGCGAAAGCGATTGGCTGATCGTGACATGACCTTGACGCTAACCGACGCCGCCAAGCGGAAATTAGCCAAGGACGGCTATGACCCCAGCTTCGGTGCAAGACCGCTCAAGCGCTTGATCCAACACGAGATCGAAAACCCCCTCGCCAAACGCATCGTCGAGGGCAAATTCACCAACGGCGACACCATCGTCGTCGACACCACCGGCGAAGTCTTCTCATTTGAGAAGGCGGGTGAACGCGCCGATGTATCCGTCTAGCGCCGCCCCTCACGGGCAGCGGCACGCCGATCAACGGCTGGCGAATGGGTGGCACGGGTCCGACGCAGCCGGCCCCGTGTTCCGCTTCCCACGTTGCCGTGATGGCGTTCTTCCTTCCCCCTTACCCACACCCGTCGCCCGACTGACCGGGGGGACCGAGGGGGTTCGGGGACAGCAAAGAAGCTCCCGCGACCCCTCCCCCGACGAGTCGGGATCTACGAATTATCCACGAGGGGACCTATCCACCTGGCGGCGCATCGTCGTGCGGGTACCAGTGCTCCGTTGGGGGCCCGCGCGTTAGCTGGTGGGCTCATGGGGTTGTGGGGACGCAATGCGACCCCGCAATATGTTGAATGTGCTGGGTACGGGTGGGCTGGACTGCCCACATCCTCATGCCTGCGGTGTTGTGGCTCTTCGTGCGCCCACAGAGTGGGCGCTGCCAGAGACCCGACGCTCCGAAAGTCAGTGGCTTGCATCTCACCTTGGTTCACAGTATAAACTGTGGGCTTGGATCGTACGTATAGGTGTTCGGTCTTTGGAGCTGCATTTGAATCCTCTCTGAATACGCGATGAGGGCAGCGGGCGACGATGTCGTCGTGTGGGGCCATCCGCCCACGGGACCGTGCGTCTGATTAGCCCAAGTGCATGTGGAGGTAGCGCATGGTGAAGCGGCAGCACACGAAGATCATTGCGACGCTGGGTGACCCAGAACTCACATATAAACCGGGCATCTACACACTTAGCCTCAAGCACTCAGCCACCCCGACACTTGAGGAGGTCGTGGATCTGTTCTTCTCGGCCGGAGTCGATGTCATTCGCATCAACCTCGCGCATTTCCCTCACGAGGAAGTGACACTCCGGAACAAGTTTTCGCGAATCAAGAGCGCGATCCTCAAGGCTGAGAGAGAGCACGGGCGAAGAGTCGGGGTCTTGGCGGACCTCGGAGGTCCCAAGATTCGATTCCGTCGCGAGCGTTGGTTGTTGCCAAGAGAAACGCTATACATTGTCTTCGACGAACGCCCCGAGACTATAGTTGCTCCCGAAACGGACGGCGGTTGTGCCCCGAAGGAATCCGTAGCCCGTGTCCACCTCGATCAAGTCGAGGCACCCGAAGAGGCTGCGCGCACGATCATTAACGACTTACGTGAAAAGCTTGCCGCTGGCGGGGACCAGATTCTGGCGTTCGTAGGGGATAATGATGCCACGCTGAGGGTGGAGCGGGTGATTGATGACGACAAGATCGTGTGCGCGGTCCTCGCGCTCCGCTCAGAGGATAGGGTCGTCGGAGGCAATAAAGGCTTCACGATCCGCGGGACTCCGAAGCGAATTCCAGGTTTTACGAAGCAGGATGAAGAGATGCTCTCATGGCTGTTGGATGCCGATTACAAGGACCATGGAGAGACAGAGAGGATCGTATCGCACATAGGTATCTCTTTTTGCCAAACAAGGGACGACGCGCGGAGGGTACTCGAGTGTATTATCCAAAAGATGCGGGAATATGAAAGCACCCAGAAGCTGTCGGGACTACTCGTCGGTGCGCCGCATGTGATTGCGAAGATCGAAACAGAGGACGGTGTAGAGCACATCGACAAGATTCTATACTTCGCCGACGGGGCCATGATCGCTCGTGGAGACCTCGCACTTGAGTTGGAAACGGCCGAGCTTCCCGAGAAGTCAAAGTGGATCGTAGACCAGTGTAATCTGCGCGGGAAAGCTGTGATCATGGCGACTGAGATGCTGGAGAGTATGCGGCGCAACGTCGAATGCGCCCGGCCCGAGGCGACGGATGTGTTCAACGCCGTGGTCGACGGCGCTGATGCCCTCATGCTTTCGGACGAGACATCCGATGGGATGTACCCTGCGCATGCCATCAGTAAAATGCGGGAGCTCGCGCGCCGGGCAGAAGACTTTGCGGTTCAGAGGGTCTCGGTCGATGCAAGGTTACAAACGTATTTCAATAAGCTCGAAGAAATACACGCGCGCGCCAAGGATCGGCGCGATGGGTGGGACGAGATTTGGGACGAGTATGGGCGTCTGTACCGGTCGGGTAACTTGCCGAATGGGGAGTGGCAATTCGTCCAAGAGTTTTGCAAGATAAAGACGCGACGGTTGGAAAAGCAGAACTCTACGGACAGGATCTCGCACGCCGCGTGTATCATGTCGGCAGATGACGCCGTCATCGCGCTAGTCGCTCCCACGATGAGCGGACGCACGGCGAGGATGCTGGCACGCTTTCGCCCAGGGGTCTGGATTCTGGGGCTCCCACACACCGAGTTCGTAGCAAGAAAGCTCGCCTTGGATTGGGGTGTTCTCCCTGGCAAGATCATTCCGCTACCGACTAACAGGTCACACGCGCAGGAGCTGATCGAGATGTCCAAACGCGTTCTCCTGGAGGAGATCAAGAAGGCTAATACCCCACTGACGGAGGAGGGTGAACTTGAGGGTAAAGCGGTCGTCTTTACCTGCGGCACCCCGCTGGGCGTCGTCGGGACCACGAATCTTATTCAAAGATGGGATCTGCCGCGGTCTGACCCCCCGGTACTCTGAACGCAAACAATCACCGCGGTCCAACTGGGTAGAGTTTCCGCGTGCGCCATCGACGCAGCATATTGTCTTCCAGGGGCCCTGGGAGAGATCGCTCCCGTGGAGCAGCGAATAGCTGCGTCAGGGACGTACCCTACGCATATCTCACGCATCGACGTAGTCACACGTGCTGGTAGGTTGCGGAATGGGCAGGCCGTCTTCGCGTAAGCCGTCGACGTGGAAGCGGATGGCTTCGCGGATGTTCTGTTCGACTTCGTCAGGTGTTGAACCCGTGGCGACGCATCCAGGCAAATCGGGGACATACGCGGAGTAGTTGCCGTCTGCTCTCTCGATGACCACAGCGTAACGCATCAGTCGTCTCCCTTGAGCCTCGCTTGCTTGAGGACGCTATTTAGAGTTCCAGGCGCTAGATCATCGCTCAGTCTACCGGCAACCGTGACCCATCCCGGTTTCGTCGCATGCTTGAATTGTCGGTGACTGCCACGTGTCGCGACAACGAGCCACCCATCGTCCTCACGTGCCCTGATCACCTCGCGTACGTTCATCGGGCCAATCATTATACCCCGAAACATCTCAACAGTCATCGACGTGCTTTCTCTCCCGGTCCAGGTTCTCCCGTATGCGACGGGTCGCCCATTCCTGATGCATTCGGGGTGGGGGCATGATGATCGAGCGCAACCCCGGTAGGGTGGGTCATTGGTCCATCTGTCAGGTAGGGACGTAGCCGCACGTCCTCGTCGGTCGGGGCATCGGCAGGCCGTCTTCGCGTAACCCGTCGACGTGAAAACGGAGGGCGTCGCGGATGTCGTACTCGACTTCGTCAGGTGTTGAACCGGTAGCCACGCTTGCCGTCCGCTTCACGCAGCTTGGCGATGATCTGTTCCGGTCCGTGTCGCTTCCGTTTCATCATGAGCCTCCTTGCCCGTTTCCCGGGCAGTAGAGACTCTCATAACCACTGGGTCAATTTTCGGGGCGCAGACCACCTCCTTGATTCGCCATCCATAATCCGCAATTCGCCATTCGCCATTCCCCTGGTATGCCGCTTGCTACGAGTCGTCGAAAACACCCTCAATAGGGGACCACGCGTCGTGAATCGTTCTTGCGCGTGCGCCAACCCGCCCACCTGCTCGGGAGAACACGATGTCGGATGACGGAAGGGTTATGAACCGTTGGATTGTGGTCGTCGGTGCGATTCTGATCCAGCTTTGCCTCGGGGCCATCTACGCCTGGAGCGTCTTCACGACGACTCTCAAGGCTGCTCCGGAGCAGGGCGGTTATGGATTCACAGCCACCCAGACGCAGTGGATCTTCTCGGCAGGACTGGCTACGTTTGCCCTGGTCATGCTGTTCGCCGGTCGCTGGCAAGCCAAGGTGGGACCACGAACCGTGGCAGCCACGGGTGGTGCCGTGCTCG
>CAYOQG010000124.1:0-15720 GCA_964405925.1 uncultured Phycisphaeraceae bacterium
CCGCCAAGACGGCTGTCATCAACAAGCGGGCGGGCGGGACGGGCTTGATATCAGGGCGGAAGGCCTTTCAAAGGCCCATGAAGGAAGGAATCAAGCTCCTTAACATCATCCAAAACGTGTACCTGGATAAAGCGATCACGATTGCATAGGCGAAACACGGGAACGCAAGGAGAATCGTGCCGGTTCGACGGTGAGTTGGTTTTCGGTCCCGGAGGTCACTTCCGCACAGGGGTGGTGATTAGTCGCGAAGGATCTGCACAACCTGGGGCCACAATTTGGCGAGCCTTCCGCAGGACTCAAAGACGACGCGCGCACCGGGCTTCTCAAGCTCGACGTCTTCCAGCCTTCCGGTATTGACCGCGATGCAGAAAGTCCCTGCTCGGTCAGCAGATTCGATTCCAAGGGGAGCGTTCTCAATCACTACGCTCTCGTGGGGGTGAACCTTGGCCATGGAACAAGCGAGCAGATAGGGATCCGGGTCAGGCTTCCCCGCGCGCACGTCTTTTCCGGTGATGATGCGCTCTCGGTCGATCCGCCCCTTGAAATCTGACTCAATGCGTTCGGCAGTAGCTGAGCGACTTGAACCCGTCACAACCCACATATCCAACCCGGTATCAGCGATAGCCTTAACCAACTCCCTGGCGCCACTCTGAACGCTAGGGTCGCCTCGGGCGTCCAGTTTCTTTGCCTTAACCGCATACACGCTGTCGACCAATTCGTCTGTGATATCTTCCTCGTTCCACTCCGTCTTACGAAGGAAGTCAATGATCGTTGCTCTGCCCCGGCGGCCCTCTTGTCGGTAGACTTCATCCTCCGGGAAGTCGACCCCGATCGAATGGAACGCGGCCTGCCAGGCCTCCACGTAGTCTGGGAGCGAGTTGTAAAGCACACCGTCCAGATCGAGGAAAACCGCACGTGGTTGGACGCAAGGTCTTTTCCCAGCACCGTGCCAGGGCGCTCGATCAAGAAGAATTCGCCGCTCCTCCTCCCACGTCCTGCTACGCCGCTTAATCGCCGACATGTGGCTTGCCAGCTCATCCAAGACGAAGCGTCCGAGCTTCGATTCCCGCGTGACCCATAGGGCGGGGAGATCGGTAATACCTTTATAGACGCTCCCCCCGGTCTCGAGCGGGTCGTTGATCGTCTCGTAATAAGCCACGATTGCTTCGTGGTCGTCGAATACATATGCACGTTTCGCGGGGGGACTCTCGTACAGATACTGGGTGATTTTGCTGCCTACGGGAGCGTTGCGACCGAGCGATTCGGAGGCATCTATCGATGTCTGTCGTTTGTCCCATCGGCGAACCGAAACGCCTTCCCTGAGGCGTCGGAGATTACACTCTTGTTGTTCGGCCAAATCAGCCAAGATCGATCGCTTAAATACCTCAATGCTCTTCGTTCCCTTGACAATGAAACGCTTGAGGAACGCACCATCCACTTCACTAGTGTAAGTGATGAGTTGGATCGTCTGTACGTTCACGTCGTGCAAGTGTTCTATCAGACGGTTCGTGAATTGGTCACGCGATTCGAGAACCACTTCCCCTGGACCATCTGGCGAGGCGCGCGAGAGATCACGTTTCGTTGTCAAATCAGCAACCAGGCTACCGACGTACGCCCGAACTTCCTCACAAAAGGGGCCCACACACGTCTGCACGATCTCACCACTGGGGCTGAACCCCAAATCCCTCAAAAGTTGAATCAGAAGTCCCTCAATTTCGCGAGGGTCTGTGGCTGAACAACATTTGAAGACTCGAAGCGGATCGGGAATGTCTGCTCTGTCAACCCCGCAGAGCAGAGGGATGACCTTACGCTGGCCCAAGCCGGCCACATAGCCCGCTTCCCACAGGAGCCAAGCCCGCGCGCAACTTACAGGCGTCAATACGACAATTATCTTTCCGGATCCTCCGAGTTCTTCGTGAATCTTCGCCCAAACGTGGACCCCGGCCGGAATCGCATCGATCGATGACGATCGCCACACGTGAATCGCCCCGTGGGAAACGTCTTTCAGAAGCTGCTCGATCTTTCTGGCCAATTCTTTGTCGGACTCTGCGTGGCTTAGGAAGATTTTGCGTTCGTCCCGTTCGGTCATGGCGCACTCCTGTCAGTAAGCGACGTACCGAGAGACAGCGTCCTTGCTCCCAGGAATATTATTGAAACGCGCCCAGATTGCTATCCGACCGCCTTTCCCTGTTATCGGGCGCCGGGGCGTGTCTTCGTGAATGGAGCCGATGTGGCTGCGTGCTGATCTCGGACGAGGTCGCCTGCCTGCGTTCCGCTGCGGGGACGGCCCTGTGCTGCTTGCCGACTGAGCTAAGGACTTCGAGGCGCGAACAGGTGGCTGGTTGCTACATGGGCCGGCTCGGGCTTATCAACTCCGGTGGAGCGTCGGGCAAGAACGACTTCGCCGACGCGGCTCGAACGGCAGTCATCAACAAGCGGGCCGGCGGTACCGGGCTAATTTCCGGCCGGAAGGCCTTCCAACGGCCGATGGAAGACGGCGTCAAGCTGCTCAACACCATCCAAGACGTCTCCTTGGACAAATCGATTACCGTGGCGTAGGACAGTGTCCCGCGGGGTGTAGCACCCAAACTGGAGCGGGCATCTGGCCGGCCGCTCAACAACGTCCTATAACCATATACTAGTTTTGTGCTAAGATTTGTCGAATTAGTATATTGACGTGATATTCGTCGATGCTATATACTAACTTGACATAAACAAGTATAAGGTTAGTGAACGCTAACCTATGTTTTTGTAGACACTTACGATGAAACACCCTCAGAAGCCTCCGGGCGAGGCGGAGCTGGCCAGGGTCGTTTACGGCCAGCCCGATCGACTAACGACCGTTTTTGATACAGTGTCGCGGCAGACGGTTCGCGGTGAATACTTGCATTGGGATAAGCTTCGTCATCTCCAGCCGCCCGGGGATCTGTCGCGCGAGGAGTGGTGGTTCGGACTGAAGCTCCAGCGGCAGACGCAACGAAGAGAAATCCCACTCAGGGACGTAAATGGGGGCGCGTTCAGCTATGGGCTCTGTGACCCGATCCCGGAAGCCCTGCATTACATCGACCAAGGGGCTGCGGGTTCAATCGCGATGCCAGACCCGATCACCAACCCCGACACCAAGGATCGATACCTCGTTGCCTCGTTGATCGAAGAGGCGATCACGTCGAGTCAGCTCGAAGGAGCTGCGACAACGCGACCGGTTGCCAAGGAGATGATCCGCACAGGGCGCCCGCCGCGCGATCACAGTGAGAGAATGATCCTTAACAATTTCCGCACCATGCAGCGAATTGGAAAGGTGCGGGAGCAACCACTGAGTGTGGATCTCGTCCGTGAACTGCATCGGCTTGTGGCAAGGGAAACCCTTGAGGACCCTTCGGCTGAGGGGCGACTTCGACGCGCGGGAGAGGAGGTCGTGGTGGATGACATGTACGGACAAGTGTTCCATGAGCCACCACCAGCGGACCAGCTCGAGGGGCGGATGGCGGCGATGTGCGACTTCGCCAACGGAGGAAAGGGGCGGGAGTTCATGCATCCAGTAATACGTTCGATGATTCTCCACTTTTGGCTTGCCTACGATCATCCATTTGTTGATGGTAACGGGCGGACTGCGCGGGCGCTGTTCTATTGGTCGATGCTGCATCACGGGTACTGGCTGTGCGAGTTCATTTCGATATCAGAGATCATCCGAAAGGCGCCGGTCAAGTACGGACGGGCGTTTCTCTACACCGAGACGGACGACAACGACTTGACCTACTTCCTCGTGTACCATCTTGATGTCATTCGGCGGGCAATCGAGGCATTGCACAAGTACGTTGCGCGCAAGACAAAACAGCTGCATGCGTTGGAGATTGAGCTACGCGGGGTCGTCGTACTCAATCATCGGCAGCGAGCGATCATCAGCCACGCTCTTCGGCATCCCCAGCAGCTATATACCATCGAATCGCACCGTGTAAGCCATAACGTCGCGTATCAAACAGCTCGGACCGACCTCCTCGACTTGGCGGAGCGCGGATTACTCGAGGCTGGCAAAGTCGGACGAGAATGGCAGTTCCGGCCGTCCGACAATCTCGAAAACCGTCTTGTTGAGATGGTATGATCGCCCACGCGCTGCGGCATCCCGACGCGCAGTACGACATTGCCCAGTACCAGACCGTCCACGGTGTCGTCTACCAGACAGCTCGTACTGACTTGCTAGGGCTAGCAGATAAGGGACTGCTCGTTAAGGGCAAACGTGGTAAGGCCTTCTGTTTCTACCCCGCTCCGGCTCTGGACCGTGCGCTGAAGGACCTTCAACCTGGGGAGCGGGCGCAGCGGAACCCAGCATAACCGACGAAGACAGTCGGTCCTCCACCACGCGTCTGAGGTTTCTGGGTTAAATTGGGAAGAAGCCAGCGTTCATCGTCCCGACGGGTCCGCGGCAACTGCCGCCTTCAGGGGATTGGGTAGGCACTTTGCACGGGCTGAATCAGCACCATGCTCCTTGTCGTATGAGCTCGCGGCCTTTCGAATCAACCGGGCAATCGCGACATGTGGAGAGTAACAACGGGTGCCATCGATGATGCAGAGAATGCCCTCATCGTGTTCGAATTCGTCATAGTGCCCCTCTTTCGCGCCTGAGGTGTCAACGGCCCATCCAAGAATGTCTCGAGTCGTCACGATGCCGAGTGGGGCGCGGGCGTCATCTACAACCGGAAGGCAGGAGACTCCCTCACTGAGCATTTTCCCCGCAGCCCGCGCGATGGTTTCGTCGGGGCCAACGGTGACCAGCTCCCGGGACATGATTTGATGAACACGCTTCTTAAGGGTGTTGAGATCCTGTGATCGTTCCATCACCCGATGGCCTACGAAAGGGCTCACCACTTTCAGAATATCCCGATCTGAAACCACGCCGATGACTTGGTTTCGCTCCAGGACAACGACATGGTGACAGCGTTCACGGTCAAAAAGGCATTTGGCAGTCAGAATCGAGTCATCCATGTCGACTGTATGCACCGGGGTGGTCATGATGTCCTGAACACACATGGTGGACTGGGTTGCCAAAGGTTGTGGCATGCGAACGCGCTCCAGAATCTTGCCCGCTTCTTGACAGAGGACCCCTCTTGCTTCGGATACAAAAGTGCGCCACTTGATTTCATTACCCGCGGCCCTTGAGACATGATTCGGTTCCGGGGCTGTTTTCGGACGCCCGCGCGTCGGATCTAATCTCCTGCTCTCGTGCCAAGCAGAAGACACGGATGAGTGCGACGCTCTACATCGACGCATAACAATATCGCCAAAAGCAACGGCAGGAGTCCGATAGCCCCGGGCGCTTTGACTATGGGACCATGGATCCGGTGATTCGAGAATCTGCAAGCTCACGCGGTATGACGACAGTCAAGTCTGATAAGGGAGAGCCCGCTAGATGACCGAGCCGCAAGGCCATCCGCCAGGGCGGGAGCTTTCGACTCGACGATCAGCATGGTCTCTGCGGAGGAAGAGCTGGACGAGGACGGTATACAGCCAACGGATGTGGAGTTGCACGTTCTCGACCGCACCAAGGGCTCGGCACCGGGTATGTGGGTTCCAGCAGGTCACAACGTCGGCGAGTCTCATCCGACAAGATTGCCTGGCGAATCTGGGTTTGTCCGCAACGGTGACGGGACGGTCGACTTCTGGGTCGTGGACGACGCCGGAGGTAGCTTTGCCGTTGGGGCGAAGGCGGTTCAACACGATGAACAGGATGACGAGCTGCCGCGGGTGGTACCTCCAGTATGCGGACTTGGGGTGCTGCCGGCAACCATGGCCACCTTTGCTGGGCTCTTGTTGACGCCGCGACGTCGAAGAACGTGGCGGCCCATCGACACCCAAGAAATCCATCAGCTGCGTATGCGATGAACGTACGACGTCGTGGGGCGACGTGGTCTGTCGACTGCCACGTCCCTGCTTCTCATCGCCGGAATGTGGCTCTATCGCGCGGACCGCATCGCCATCCAGGGTCAGATCGACAAACTGCTCCCCTACAAAGATGTGGTGACAGAGCTACGCAGCGACCCTGAGCTCCTCCTGCGGGAGCACGAAGAATGCGGCAGCGGTTTGCCTTGAGCGTCCGTGAAGGACCACCATGTCACATTTCCAGCCAGATCCAGCCGGAACAAGAAGCTAGATTGATTTCCAGTACACGCTGTGACCGTGCAATCACCAGGATACGTCGTTGCCGTTCCGGTAAGCAACCGCCCACCCGCCATCTGCTCGACCCGACATCCGATGCGTCATCCCGCATTGGATATTACCGACGCGGACTCGCCTTGGCCAAACAGCGACCACGAACAGTTGACTCGTTCCCGAGCAATTCACGCACGAAGAACGCCGGTGGGAAACTGAGGGTGCTGGGAATCGAACCCAGGACCTACGGCTTAAAAGGCCGGTGCTCTTCCGCTGAGCTACACCCCCGACGGCGGATTGCAGATTGGGATTGGGGATTGCCGATTGGCCCCGTAGCGACGCAATCCAGACTCCACAAGCCGCGGACGTTACGACGTAAATATCACCGGGCGAGGTCGCGCGTCAAGGCAGGCTGCCTTCCCAGACGACAGCGGTGGGGCGGATGCGCGGAAATCCACTAGGCTACAGGTATCCCAGATCCTGAAGTCTCTGTCTGATGATCTCTTCCTCCTCAGGTGTGTAGCAGGCGGATTCCACTCTTTCGATCCGCCCTAAAACCTCGAGCGTCGTGATCACTTGGCTCACGGACTGCTCCACGGTGAGCTGATCTGTGTTCAGCAGGATCTCAGGCTTGAGAGGTTCCTCGTACGGGGCATTGACGCCAGCCACGTAGGGAATCTCACCGCGCTGAGCCTTTTCGAACAGCTCGCCCGCCCCCCGTTTCATGAGGACTTCCATCGGGCAACGGCAATACACCTCCACGAAGCCACCGACCTCCACGCGAAGCCTGTCCCGGACGTCCCGATACGGTGAGACGGCGGTCACGATGGCGGTCACGCCGTTGCGGTTGAGCAGCTTGCACTCGTAGCCCAATCGAAGCAGGTTTGCCTCCACCTCCTCCCGACTGAACCCCAGGAGCCGGTTCAACTGCTGGCGAATGCGGCCTGAGTCCAGGACCTCCACGTTCAGCCTGCGCGATCGAAGCGCCGTACCGGTCGCCAGACCGATCGTCGACTTGCCCGAACCAGACATCCCTGTGAACCAGATGGTGAATGCGTTGCTCATAGTGTCACCGGATTCCAATCATCACCAGGCGTTGACGTTCAGCACCGGCCCCCACCAAGAAACGATCACGACGAAGATCAACAGTAACCCACATACCGTCAAAGGCCAACCTAATTGCACGACCCGGCGGATACTGTAATGTCCCGAGGCGAAGCAGATTGCGTTCGGCGGTGACCCCACGGGCAGCAGGAACGCTAGCCCCGATGGGATTGTCACCGCCAGGGTCATCATCACCGCACCGACTCCCGTCACTTCGCCTACGGAATACGCGATTGGCAAGAGGACCGCCACCGCGGCTGCGTTACTTATCCCCTCCGTCAGCACGATGGCCGCTGTCGCCATGATCATGACCGCCACGGTCCCTGGCATCGCTGTGTCAAACACGTGTCCGAACAACCACTCCATGGCGTGTGTCTCAGTAATGGCTCGTCCGAGGGCGACCGCACCACCATACATGATCAGGACCCCCCAGTTCACGAAGCCCTGAACCGTATTCCAGTCAGCTACTCGCAGAACAAAGAGCAGGGCTGCCGACAACATGGCAATGATGCCGAGATCGAACTTGTGGCCGAAGGATATCCATGTGATGATCGTCAATACCGCGAGAATCGCAAGACGCCTCTCACGCCACGAGATGGGCCCTAATCGCTGCACCCGCTCATCCAGCATCCGCGTTGCAGGCTTGATATCTTCGACGTCCGTTGTGATTCGTGAGCACACGATCCATACTGCCAGCGCCGTCATGATCACGACAATCGGGATCGCCGCCGCCATCCAATGCAGGAACCCTATTGTCTTCCCCTGATGAGTCTCCTGAAGGATGCTTAGAGCAAGCGGCGCTCGGGCACCTCCCAAGAAGGTCCCCACGCCTCCGATGACCGAACCCCATGCCAGGCCGAGGAACAGCTTCTTTGCATAGTCGCTCCCGCGCTTGAGGTCGAGCGTGTTGACGATCTCGGTCACGATGGGGAACATCATCGCCGCCACGGCGTGTTCGGGCATCCAGAGGGCCATAAACGAGGCGGACACCGTGACCCCGACGACGAGCCTGGTCGGGCTCCGGTCAAAGCGCTGCAACGCCAACAGTGTGACTCGCTTCGAAAGCCCCGTCGAGATCGTCGCCCCCGCGAGCAGAAACACACCCAACATGAAGAAAACGGCGCTGTTTCCAAACAGCGACAACGCCTCTTTCTCCGGCATGATGTCGAGACAGGGGAGCAGGGCGATAGCCAGAAGACCCGTGGCGGCCAGCGGTATGAGGTTCGTGAACCACAGCGACATGCAGACTAGAAAGACCCCGACGCAACGCTGCGGAGCTGCCTCCTGCATGCCGGATGGTAAGTCGGGCGGTCTGATAAAGGGCTCGCTGAACACGAGCCACAACGCCACCACCACGGCAACGCCGACGAGACCAAGCTTAACGGTTAGCTTCTGCCTGCTGCTCACCATCCACACCCGCCGCGGCGGATGCGCGACCGGGCACCCGCCGACGCCCTGGTACATGTCACCACAGGTTGCCCTCCCAGGCAACGCCGTGATTGTCGGCTTGTTCGCACCCGGCCGTTGAGACGAAGGGGCGGTCCGGTCAGAGCTCCCCTCGGGTCAACCCATCACGGGTGGGCTTCCCGATCCGCTCAGCGGATGTCTACATGCTCTTGGGGGGCGATCCGACGCCGGTCTCGCAAAACTCCCTGTCTGCCGCTATAATATGTGGTTCGTGCCCCGGGGTAACCGAGACGGCGAGGTTGGGATGCGAACCGATTCAACAACGAGTGTGACTGCAGAACGGGCCGAAAACCACGTACCCTGCCTGATCCCCGCTTCCAGGCTCGCGGAGCGCGTCCAGGAACTCGCGGACGAAATCTCGACGGATTATGCCGAGAAACCCCTCCTGGTCGTCGGTGTGCTGCATGGTGCCTACGTCTTTATGGCGGACCTGGTTCGCCAGTTGAAGGTCCCGGTCCGCTGTGCATTCGTGATGGTCTCGACCTATGGCGACGACACGATCAGCTCCGGCCAGGTGAAGCTGAGACTGGACGTGACCCAGCCTGTCGAGGGTGAGCACGTTCTCTTGGTCGACGACATCGTCGATACGGGCATCTCGGTGAACTGGCTCATCGACCACATCAAGGGTCGAGGCCCCGCCAGCGTCCGACTCTGTGCATTGTTGGATAAGCCTGCCCGCCGACGCGTCCCGGTCGAGATCGACTATCTCGGCTTTGAGACCCCCGATCACTTCGTGGTGGGTTATGGTATCGACTGTGCCGGTCGCTACCGTGACCTTCCCTACGTCGGATATGTACCAACCGACAAGTAATCCCGGACCCTCCAAAGGACAGAATATGTCTACGCCGGTCCCCCAGCTTGACGTGCAAATGCTGCAACGACGGGTGCGTGTCGCCCTTGGCCAAGAGCCAGGCGATCTACTGTTACGCGGCGGCAACGTGGTCAACGTATTTACCGAGCGGATTGAACCAGCCAACGTGGTGATCGCGGATGGGTGGATCGCTGGTGTCGGACCCTTTGACTGGAACGCTGCGGAGACCGTGTCACTCCCCGGTCACGTCATTCTGCCCGGATTGATCGACGCTCATATGCACTTGGAGAGCACTCTTTTGCTCCCCTCCGAGCTTGCCAGACTGATCGTCCCGCATGGGACCACGGCTGTCATCGCCGATCCACACGAGATCGCCAACGTTGCAGGGATGGCAGGCATCGACCTGTTGATTAATGCCAGTGAGGGATTGCCCCTCGATGTCTTCTTCATGGCCTCCTCCTGCGTGCCGGCGAGTGCGTGGGAGAGTCCTGGCGCGACGCTCGATTCGGAGACCGTGGCCAAGCTCTTGAAGCATCCTCGGTGCCTCGGACTTGCGGAGATGATGAACTTCCCCGGCGTACTTGCCGGTGCCCCGGACGTTCTGAAGAAGATCACAGCCGCACAGGCTCGTGGGCTCCCCGTGGACGGGCATGCACCCGGATTGACGGGGCAAGCGCTCGTCGCTTACGCCGCGGCTGGCATACGCTCCGACCATGAGTGCTTCGGTGTCGAGGAAGCCATCGCCAAGGCCGATCTGGGCATGTTGGTCCAGGTTCGCGAGGGGTCATCCGCCCGAAACCTGGACACTTTCCTGCCGCTTCTCGCCGAGAACAGGCTTGGTGAGTGGTGCCTGGCCACGGATGACATCCATGTTGATGATCTAATGGACCACGGCCATCTCGACGTTCTTTTGCGGCGGGTGGTGGCGGGGGGCGTGCCCGCGGCCCGGGCAGCTCGCCATGCCGCTTTGGTCCCGGCGCGACACTATGGGCTTACCGATCGCGGGGCGGTCGCGCCCGGATACCGGGCGGATCTGCTCGTCGTGAAGGATGCCGCCGAGTTCGAGTCGCATACCGTGGTCAAAAATGGCCAGATCGTCGCGAGGGAGGGCGAGTACCTGGGACGAGCGGAAGCCCCCGCGATCACGTTCGAGAATACGGTTCACATCGGGTCTGTCGACGAGAGAACTTTCGAGGTTTACCTCCACACGGACGAATGCCCGGTCATCGGCCTGGTGCCAAACAACATCGTGACTAAGCATGAGACTCGCACAGTTGCGCGCGACCCGACGACGTATCAATGGCGATTCGACCCCGAGCAAGACGTAGCGATGGTCGCTTGCATCGAGCGACACCACGCCACCGGTCGCATTGGTGTCGGCCTGGTGAGCGGCTTCGGATTCCGCCGACCTGGAGCGTTGGGGTCATCCGTAGCCCACGACGCTCATAACCTCGTGATCGCCGGCGCCGACGCTGCCAACATGCTGACCTGCACGCGTGCTCTGGCCGAATGCGGTGGCGGCCTGATCGTCGTCTCCAACGGATCGGTAGTCGCCAAGCTCCCCCTCCAGGTCGCCGGCCTTGTGTCGAGCCTCGATTACAGGACCGTCCGCCGCAACCTGGATCAAGTCACCGCGGCTGCCCGAACCCTCGGATGCCAACTCCCCGCCCCGTTCGGCACCCTGTCATTCCTCTGCCTCTCGGTGATTCCCGAGCTCCGCATCACCGACCGCGGCGTGTTCGATGTGCCAAAGCAAAAGGTCATAGCGTTGTAGGCCGGCAGCGCCTCCTATACGGACGCCTGGACCATATCCATCGTCAGAGCACCGCGAAATCTTGACCGGGTTGGCCGGCATAACGCTCTTCGTGTAAAGGGACTCCGAAAAAAACCACGAAATGCCGTTGTCATCGCGTTTATTGTTGCTATCATGCTCGCCTTTCGGGCTATGAGTATTTCAGTTGTCACGGAATCGCACGAGGAATGACCCCGGGTGGCGAAGGTCTCCGGTGGACACGCGAGACTTTCGCCCCGACCGGCTCCGGCTTCGGAACGGGCCGCCAGGCGCCCAAAAGGAGCTGCCTGGGCCGACGATCGTCCGTGATCAGGGTCCGGAGGTCCCGTGTTGTGTGTCCGCCTCAATTGTTGGGGCGATGGAGGTCCTTGACGCCCTCCGTAGAGACGTGGTCACGCTGTCGATGCTCTACCATTATTACCGAGCCAGACCGAGGGCTTCCAGACTGAGCGCTCTTGCATTTCGCGCAGGTCTGAAGGCCGCGCTTCGAGGTGTGTGTACTGCTGATCTGCATCCTGACCGTATTAACGGCACGGAAGGACCGATCGCAAGACAAGACGCGCTGAGAAAGCCGGATTCGGATGCGGATGCTGACGCACGGGGTCGTCGCATTGCCGAGTCGGATCTCTATTACGACCCGGCCTTCGTGCGGCTGGATGACAGCGCTCGTGTTGATCAGTGGCGCAGTTGCATCCACAACAACTATCCAGTTCTTGTCGGGTTCGACCTTTCGGACTCGTATCAGCGGATGCGGAACGGGGAATCGGATCGTCTGGAGCGCGGACAGATCGTCGGCGCTCAGCACGGACATGCTGTCATCTTGACCGGGTACAACGATGGGGAGAAGGCATTCCGCGTCAAGGATTGCCAAGGCCCCACGTTTGGTGACAGCGGGTATTGGTGGATGCCTTATGAACTCGCCGAGACCCAGATGGTGGTTGAATCCTGGGTCATTGGCGAGATCACGTACGACGCGTAAGCCATAGCGGTTTTGGGACCGGAGGCCCCAATATGATGGAGGAGCGATCCAAAATGAGGCGTTTTTTGTGTGTGACGGCCGTGGTGGCCGCGGCCCCAGTCGTCGGTTGTGTGGGTACACCCAGTGTCCAAGTCTTTCACGTCACCGAAGGGAACAAGGAAACACTAGCGGACAAACAAGGCGTGCTCTACGCGTTGCCCAAAACGGTAGTGCGCGCCCAGGTGACTGTCAGCAAGAAGACACTTAAACAGGGTGAGCTATGGAAGTTTGCGGACACTGACTTCTGTGCCCCGACCGATGACAAGAAGCCGAACACTCAGGCAGATGCGAACGCTGAGAAACCTGAGGACACAACTAAGACTCTGTGCCCGGAGGGACCGTCCCCATCGCCAATCGTACTTCCGAAGCCGATTCGTACGAAGGGTGCAGAGTCATATATAACCTATCGGATGAACGATCTGGCCCTGTCCTCCTATCCCGAACCGGATCCGGAGCACGTCTACCTAGTTGAGATTCTCGGGAGTGCGACCGAAAAGCGATCATTGGTCACGAAACTGAGCGACCTAGGTTTTCTTGTGGAAGGAGAGGTAGAGGTCTATGATCGCACGCTGGAAATCAGCGTCGCCGGGCTGGAGGCCGTCGCCGGCATACTCGGAAAGGCTGCCGCCACCTTCGGAGCCCCGGGTTTGAAAGCCGTCGCCCAAACTCCAGTGGGACCCGAGGCGCGAGCGAAGGCATTGCGTGAGAAGCTGGATACCGTGCGTGATGATCGGGAATTCTACCTTCGACAGCCCGGTCACCAGACAGCCCCGGAAACGATTGCGGCTGTTGTCGCGGAGTTTGACAAGTTGGAGCGGGCGATCCTCAACCACTTCTACACGGAGAAGGAGGAGTTTCTCACGTTGACCTTCGATGTGCGGGTAGACGAGTTTCGCGATCCAGAGAAGACGCCCTTGACTTTCAGGTTGGTCAACGCGACGAAAGCAAATGGGCTTCAGCTCCCTCAGCAGCAGGCAAAGCAAGTGAGTTATCCCGGGATACCTGCGAGTTTTCAGACCGAAGCTAACGATGACGGATCCAAAGCGACCGTCGACTTGACAGTCGAGCCAGTACCGGAGGAAACGATTCCGGCAATCGTCGAGGCAAGCTACAGCGGTCCGTCCGAGAACCTGGGGTACCGGTACCGAATTCCAGGGGCGGTCACCTTCAAGCTCGCTGCCCTAAACAACGACAACAAGTACATTGCGGCGAGTATTCAGTCGCTGACGGTGGCCCAAGCCGGAGTCGTGCGAGCGCTTCCGGCAGGAACGAAAGCTCCCGGCACCGTTATGAAGGTCGCCCTTTACCCGGATACCGGCGCGCTCAAGGAAGCGAGTGTCCTCACCGAGCCATTGAACGAGCAGCTCATTAAGGACGCCGGAGCGTCTGTTGCGGAGGCTCTCGGGGCGATTGCTGCCGCACGTGCGGCAGCACAACCTCCCCCCTCCGCCCTTGCAGAAGCTAACGAGGAGCTTGGTAGCCTCAAGACGCTGATGGAAACAGTCCTGGCAATACGCGGGCTGGGAGGGGAGCCACCCGCCGCTGCGGTTGCGGCTATGGGGACCGGAGCAGGCACGGACGATTAGCGTGGGGTCATCCGTATGGGGCGAGCGCAATTAGGTGCGCAAGCCTCGTCTTCCGTGGACATCATCGCGCAGACGGGCCCTCACGGCTCCACGACACGAAGACATGCCGGAAGTGCGCGCTCCGACCGGGAACTGCCTCCGCGCTCTCTCGAACTGTGCCTTCGCTGTTCGGGTCCGCGGGGCGCGTCTATTCCCCGCAGGTCTTTGAATCCATGCAGCGGGAGCAGTCCGTGTACGGGCCGCTGGGGCAGACTCCGGAGCAATTGCCGGTCAGCGTTTGCCTGCAGTGCGGCGGCTCCGTGCAGCAGCAGTAGTATTTGGCCATCCCGGTGTCACCCACGGCTGCTTCATTACCGTCCCCGACGGTGGCTTCCGAGCTTGCAGTTGCGAAGACGACCACCAGACACACAGCCACAAGGGCGATTCCAACTAAAACTGACCGCACGACCTTGACCTTCATATCAGGCTCCTTCGTGAAAGTGAATTGGGACAATCAGGGGCAGACCGCCGTGCCCCCACGGTGTCGTCCGAGGCTTGTCAGCCAACACACCCGTTGTCATGTTCTATGTAAGAAGGCAGCTCGGCGTTGATGCGTGAATCGACAAAACTCGTATCACAGCCCCCGATCGAC
The DNA here is from genome assembly GCA_964405925.1 of uncultured Phycisphaeraceae bacterium. GTDB lineage: Bacteria > Planctomycetota > Phycisphaerae > UBA1845 > UBA1845. The sequence continues at coordinate 14,554 of CAYOQG010000124.1, forward strand.
ACAGATGGGCGAGCCCATCGTCTTCGGTTGTGAGCCGTGAGAGGGCCCGCCACCGAGGCGCCCAGGACCCCGGGCGAGTCAGGTCTAGCACTGCCGACGGACCACGTGCTGGGGACCCCGATACGCGGCGGTTTGCCGGTCCTACAGCCAACGCTCGGCTCGCTGCCGCGATCGACGCAGGCCTCCTGCGATTATGCGGATTCAAGGGAACCACACCCCGTGGATGACGCAGGCTGTGTGAAAAACACAACACAACCAGAGTTTGCATAAACGAGCGCATCTGCTATAGTCCCCCAGATTCGGGCGGCGTGTCCGGCGCCCACGCTGGTTCTGGTTTGATAAGTTTATGTAAGACAAATGGTTACGTCCGGTTCAGACGGAACCCGGCTAGGACGAACAAATACACGCGAACCACCCATGACGTCCACGCCGCCGACTCGCCAGACAGACAAGGAGAACCTCTGTTGAACGCTCGACGTCTTTTCACGGTGTTTCGACTGCTTGCTGTCTCTGCGGCGCTATTGCTTGGACCTGCGGTTGCTCTCGGCCAAGCCGAGGAGGCTGCAACGGGCGCAGAAGCAGCCACCGGTGTGCAAGCCGCCACCGGTACGACCTGGGTTTGGATCATTTGGCTGATCGCGCCAATCGGGGCCGTCTTGGCCCTCGTCTTCGCCTGGCGCTTCCATCATGAGATGCTCGACTCGGATGAAGGGGACCCGGACATGATCCGCATCTCCGGGTACGTCCGGGAAGGTGCGTTCGCGTACCTCAAGCGGCAGTACAAGGTCGTCATTGGCTTCTTCATTGTGGTCTCCGCGATCCTGTTTTATATGGGCTGGGTCCTCCACGCCCAGCACCAGATCGTCTTTGCCGCGTTCTTGACCGGCGGCTTCTTCAGCGGCCTGTGCGGATACTTAGGTATGAACACCGCGACGAAGGCCTCGCACCGGACAGCCGCGGGAGCCCGCAGGTCGCTCAATGACGGCCTGGTCGTTGCCTTCCGCAGCGGGGCGGTGATGGGTCTGGTCGTAGTGGGTTTCGGCCTGATCGATATCGCCATGTGGTTTTTGCTTCTTCGGTCCAACATCCTGCCGTTCGAGTTCGCCCAGAACATGAGACTCACCGAGATCACCGTCGTGATGCTCACGTTCGGCATTGGTGGCAGCT
>CAYOQG010000125.1:0-15692 GCA_964405925.1 uncultured Phycisphaeraceae bacterium
ACCCGGTGCACTCGAGGCCCTCAAACAGGATATCCTCGGTTACGAGTTGTACCGGGGAACCCTGGCGGCCGACGACGGTTCTGCCACGTGTATCCTCATACGTCCGGAGGACGAGGGTAAGGCCGACGCACTCTACCGGCGCTTGGTCGAGCTGCTTGCCGACCCCGCGATCACGTCCGAGATCAGGGCCAACGAACGCCTGGTGGTGGCCGGAGAAGCCGCCGTCCGCGCCCACATGGGTTCGGCTGTCTCCGATGACGCCCTCCGCATGAACTTTATCTGCCCCGTGGTTATGGCTCTGCTCATCGTCCTCACCTATCGAACACTTCGAGGGACGATTCTGCCGCTATCGGTGATCGGCGGCGCCTCTGCTCTGGCCCTGGGCTCGATGGCCATGTTCCATGTCCCCGTCTACATCGTGACCAACGGAATCTTTGTCATCATTATGGCATTAGGCGTAGCCGACTCCTTGCATCTTCTCGGGCAATACTATGAGGAGCAGCTCGACCTGTGCGGGCGCGGCAGACAGGACGTAGTGATTGACGCATGCATGGCACTCTGGTATCCACTGCTGGTTACCACGCTGACCGATTTGGCTGGTTTCTTCGCCCTGTTTCTGGTGGGTCAAATGCCGCCGATTCGATACTTCGGATTGTTCACCTGCGTGGGTGTCGCTGCGGCCCTGATCTACTCCTACACCGTCGTCCCCGCCGGGCTGATGGTGGTTCCGCTCAAGATGAGCAGGGTTTTTCAGAGGCGAAAGACGGCAACCGAGCGTTTTGCGGCTCTCAGCGCGTTGGGCGAGGTGTTGGGCAGACTCGGAGCCCTCACCTTTCACCACCGCAGAACGGTGCTTGCAGCCGGGTTCGCGCTCATCGTCATCACGAGCTGGGGGGCGTCCAAGATCATCGTCAACGACGCACGGATTCTCGCCTTCAAAGAGCATCATCCGATCGTCGAGGCCACCCGAGCCTTGAACAGCCGTTTTGACGGCACCAGCCACTTGAACATCGTCGTCACCGCCTCGAAAAAACGTGGCATATTGCAGCCCGACGCACTTCGCCGAATCGAGAAACTCGAGGCCTTCACCGAGACTCTGCCTCACGTGGGCGGCACTCATTCCATCGCCGGTTGGGTCAAACGTGCCCATCAGAAGATGAACAACGAAGATCCCGCCTACTACGCCATCCCCGAAGACCCCCTCGACACTCAGTTTTATCTCGACGTCCTAAGTGACAAAGATACGTCACCCATGGCCCAGCTCCTGGGGGAAGTCATAGACGAAACGTACACCCAGACCAACCTGATCGTGCGAATGCGAAGCAGCGAATTCATCCACCAGCAGGAGGTCATCCAGCGGCTCGAGGATTACCTGGCCAACAGCTTCAACGATGAGCAATTGCACGCCACGTTAGCGGGGCGTGTGTACCTCGACTACCACTGGCTTCGGATCGTCCGCTCGACGCATATCAAGAGCGTGATCTTCTCCGTCGGATGCGTGCTGTTGCTTACCGGGTTGATGTTCCGCTCGGTGGTCGCTGGCGTGTTGTGCACGTTGACGGTCGCGGTCGCGGTCCTGGTGAATTACGCGATCATGGGCTTTGGTGGGATTCCCCTCGGTGTGGGCACCTCTATGTTCGCCAGCATCGCCATCGGTGCCGGCGTGAACTTCCCCATCCACATCCTGGACCGGCTTCGGATCAACCTCCGCAGACCCGAGGCTGATCCCGCTGCCGTTTTCGCGAACACCATGGCTTTCACCGGGCGAGCTTTGTTTTTCACCGCTTTCGTGGTTGCCGTCGGATTCCTCTTGCTCTGTGTGTCGCAATTTCGCACACTTGTGCGATTCGGATTGTTGATCGGCACAGGTATGGCCACGAGCTTTGTCGTCAGCGTCACGATACTCCCCGCCCTCGTCGCGGCGGCCCGGCCCCGATTCGTCTGGGGAGACAGACACGGCGCATGTGAGTAGGGCCAGTTCCTCCGGTCCTGCAAACTGGGTCCGTGCGGGCCCGCAACGTGACGACATGGGTTGCTCTCATCGACTCGACTTGCCGGTCGGTACGTGTTTTGCTATGAGGTTTCACGTCTTGGACAAGGATCGCACAAGGATTAATGCATCGCCTGATCCGCCGCCACCGGTCGATCCACGACCGACGTCGCAAGGCGGCTGCCGATTTCCGCACGCTCCAGAGCGGTTCTCGTTTCCGCGTAGCGTTTACCCTCGCGGGTGACGCAAGGATGTGCTGGACGCCGCTCGCAAGGGGCGGTGCCATGCTCGCTGCAACAAACCAAGAAACGCTGTAGAAGGGGCAAACTTATGGCTGGACACGAAGGAATGTCACCTGAAACACTGGTCGTCCACGCAGGAGTCGAGAAACACGAGTTCGGACCCGTCGTCCCACCGATCTACCAGACGTCAACGTTCTCATTCACCGATGCCGATCACGGGGCTGCCCTGTTCGCCGGCAAGGGCCGCGGTTACATCTACTCTCGGATGGGCAACCCCACCGTCGAGGGTCTGGAGAAATGCCTCGCCGCTCTCGAAGGTGGACACGCCGCCCTGGCGTGCAGCAGCGGCATGGCGGCCATTCACACGACTTTCGTCGCGCTCGCCAAGGCCGGCGACCACGTCGTATGCAGCGACGCCGTGTACGGACCGACATGTACGCTTGTCGAAAACGTCCTCTCACGATGCGGGATCGAGTCCACGATCGTCGACACCTCCAACCTCGACGCCGTCAAACAGGCCCTACGACCCAACACCAAGGTCGTCTTTGTCGAAACACCGGGTAACCCGACGCTGGTCATGACCGACCTCGAGGCAGTTTGCCAAATCGCCCACGAACATGGAGCCCTTGTCGTCGTCGACAACACCTTCATGAGCCCCATCTTGCAGAAGCCGATGCGCTGGGGTGTTGACATCGTCGTCCACAGCCTGACCAAATTCCTCAACGGCCATGCCGACGTCGTGGGCGGTATCATCGTGGTCAAGGACGAGGCCCGCTATAACGACGTTCGCAAGCTGCTCAATCATCTTGGCGGAGTGCTTCCGCCTTTCGAATCGTTCCTCGTGCACCGTGGAATCAAAACGCTTGCCCTCCGCATGCAGCGACATTGTGAAAACGCTCGGAAAATCGCAGAGTTTCTCGAGCGGCACCCAACCATCGAGTGGGTTCGGTATCCTGGTCTCAAAAGTCATCCGCAGCACGACATCGGACTCAAGCAGATGTCCGGTCCCGGCGGGCTGATCAGTTTTGGCCTCAAGGGGGGCATCGAGGCCGGCAAGAACCTGATGAACTCGGTCGAGCTTTGCACCCTGGCGGTGAGCCTCGGCGGGGTCGAAACCTTGATCCAGCACCCTGCCAGCATGACCCACGCATGTATGGGGAAACCCGCACGTCAGCGGGCGGGGATCAGCGACGGTCTTGTCCGACTCTCGGTGGGGATCGAGAATGCCGACGAGATCATTGCGGACCTGAAACGGGCGTTGGACAAAGCCGGGAAGTCGGCCAAGACCGGGGCCAAGGTAAGCGTCGGTTGAGGTGGATCGGAGCCGACAGACTGCGAGACATCCTGAGTGAGCCCTCGCGCTTTGGCCGACAACACGACCGTGGGCTTCTGAGGACGATCGATGAAGTATGCCATCGTTCTCCCTGACGGTGCTGCCGACGAATCGCTGCCTCAACTTGGTGGGCGAACACCACTGGAGGCAGCCAATATCCCGCATATGGACTGGGTGTCCAAGGGCGGGCAGCTCGGGCGAGTGGTCACGGTACCCGAGGGGTACATACCCGGGACCGACGTGGCGACGCTCTCGATCCTGGGCTATGACCCGCACATGTGCTACTCCGGCAGGGCACCGATCGAAGCCGTCGTAAAGGGTATAACCGTCGGGCCCGACGAGCTGATCTTTCGGTGCAATTTCGTCACGATCGCCAATGGCCGAATGAAGGATTTCACCGCCGATCATATTTCGCAGTCCGAGGCTGACCAGCTCATCGCCGATTTGAATCGACTGTTCGAGAAGGAGCCCTGTACGTTCTACAGCGGGGTCTCGTACCGCAATTTGATGCTCGCTGGTGACGCCGGAAAGATCGTCGTGACGTGCGCGCCGCCGCACGATATCCCGGGTCAGCCCGTGGCTGACCATTTGCCGCAGGGTGAGGGCTCCGATCGGGTTCAGGATATTATGGAACGGGCGGCGGTGATGCTGAAGGATCATGAGGTCAACCGTGTTCGCGGTCGGCAGAACCGTAACTTTGTGACGGATATATGGCTCTGGGGGCAAGGTCGACCGATCGAACTGCAGCCCTTCGCTTCGCGCTTCGGCGTATCGGGCGTAGCCATCACCGGTGTCGACATCATTCGCGGTTTGGCTATGTCGATGGGGATGGAGCTGATCGAGGTGCCCGGTGCGACGGGGTACATCGATACGAACTACAAGGGCAAAGGCGAAGCCGCGGTCCGGGCGTTGGATTCCCATGACTTGGTCATCGTCCACGTCGAAGCCGCGGACGAAGCCAGTCATCTCGGCGACGCCGATGCCAAGATCGAGGCACTAGAGCGAATCGACGAACTCGTCGTCGGCCCGCTGCTCGACAAGCTTCGCAGCTACAACAGATGGCGAATGCTGATCGCCCCCGACCACCCGACACCGGTCACGACCAAAGCCCACTCGGCTGTCCCGCCCCCCTTCTGCTTCGCAGGCACCCGAATCGAACCCGACGCCGGCCTGTCTCTCACCGAATCCCACGCCCATTCCACCGGGTTGATGATCAACCCCGGCTACGGGCTGATGGGATTGTTCATGCAGAAGTAAGCTGCGTACTCCCGCTTGTCTGAGCGATTTCCGAGTCGAAGTGCCAGTCCCCGCGCCATGGGCGCCGATGACACCACTGCACTGACATGGACAGATCGCTCGGTCGCGCGGAACGGTGGGTCCGTTTGGGTTCGTTTTTCGGGCGGAACCGCGTTTTCCATAGCGCCAGGGCAGAAAACTGGGTTCGTTTGGGATACTTTTTTTCGCGCGTCCTCCTTTTTTCCACCATCAGGTGCGCGGTCGTCGGGCACACCTCCATGCTAATAACGTCAGGGGCGCGCGCTCGGAATTGCGAATGTCGAATAGCGAAAGGGGGAAAGTAGCGACGAAGCGACAAGCGACGGAGCGACGGAGAGAAGGATGAAGGATGAGGGCGGAATGGGCGCAGCAGTGGGGGGGGCCGCGCTGCACATTGGCGGTCCGCGACCGGGCGGCGTGGGCGCTGTCCTAATTCGATTTGGGAGCGGATTTTCCCCGGATAAAGACGCGTGCGACGGCGACAAGCCCCGCCACGGTGAGTGCGCCGCCATATATCTTCTCATACGTGCTTTCTGTGACAACGGCAATGTAGACTCCCGCTCCTAGAAGTCCTGCAATTACGCCGACTGCGCACAGGTAGCCGAGAACCTCAATCAACCGTGCAATGAGCATGTCGCGGGTCTCAGCCTTGATCGCCCGCTGTTCCATCTCTCGTCGGTGGGCGCCCTGTTTTTCAAACTCGGCAAGAATGCGTGTTCCGGCACCGGGAACGGCATCTTCGTAAGCGCGAAAATGCTCCGGAACTGGCAACGGGCCCTTGTACTCTGCTGTCAAGATTTGGGTTCTGGAGGTTTGCGCCGACTCTCGATTGGGTGCGGATTCCAAGCGTCGAATGGTTTTATCGGGCGACGCCTGCTTTCGATTCTTCGTTTTGCCTTTGCTCATCCTCGAACCAATCCATGGCTCTCTGTAAGTCAGCGCCGACAACTAACCAATCGTGGGCAATTGCGTCTTCGTCCGAGGACTCAAGAACGCGATGGACGATGACTGAGTCGTACTCGTCTGGAGTTGGCTTGAGCCAATCCGGTAACTGAACCTTGAATAATTCATTCAATAGTTCAAAAGGAAGCCGCAACCACACCCGACTTTCCTGCTCAAATTTCGACTCGGCTAATCGGGACCGAATCGTCATGAAACTCGGCTTCGCGTCGTTTCCTGCTTCATAGGCCCCAAAGCGATGGGAGAGGAACACTGAGAGTCTCTGACGCGACTTTGCGGTTTTCTGACTAAATAGGCCCATCCGTTTTCTCGCCCTCTTTCACACCACTGATAATACCATCGGCAAGGCCCCTGGGGAAGGTGCAGGACGCTTTCAAGCGCAGTTCTTACGATCTAAGGTATTCCAGGGTTCTAAAAGCCGCGGGACTGGGACCCACAAATAGAACGTCTGCAGCGCTCGGTACATGACCGTACAGGACAAGCACCATGTGCGCGCGAAAACGCTACGGACTCTAAACGCTAGGCGCTCTGCCAGTTTCATGGTGGACTTTTGCGGTAGATTTCGGGGATGTGGGCGTGGATCGGCGATGGGTGCAGGGGTATCCGCAGCGCGACCAGGCCTCTACCAGCCATGTCGAGGCCCAGAACGTTGGCCTGCGCGTGAATACGGTCAGGCTGGCACGGCTGACGCTCTGTTTCAGCAAGAAGTGGGAGAACCTATTGGCGGCCCTGCGGGTGCACTTCACGGTCTTCAACTTCGTACGCAAGCATCGTACGATCGGAACCGCTCCGGGTGTCGAGGCTGGGCTGATTGATACGCCGTGGGACGTTGAAAGACTTGTCCCATGAAAGTAGGACACCGCCGGCGGCGTGGGGATCTGCGAGCTTCGCCCCCTTGTGTGACAGATGGGATCGAGCATGGATTCACCGGGGCGACGAATGGGGCAGGAAGCTTGTCCCGGAGGGACATGTGGAACTGGCCCAGCGATTTATCGTTGGGAACGCGGGATTGGAAAGCGAGCGGAGTCCTGTAAGGACGAATGAAAGTGGATTGTCGATTCAATCGTCCCTACGGGACTTGAATCTTGGTGTCGCGATTAACGCAGCGATGAATCGCAGGGCCATTGCCATTTGCCCCTACGGGGCATTTGTCGAAACCAGGGGAAGTGCAGACCCCAGCAAGTTGGTGCGTCGAGGGCGCACCCCACAGTCTGATCCGGGGCTGCGACTACGTTGGCGTATCCAATCAGAACCGCGAGTGTGAACGAGCGGTCCAGGGGCCGGGATCGCGACGGCAAGCGGTGTCCGCTCGAAACACCCGTAAGGCCGCCCCATATCCAACGAATTGCACGACGCGTTTTCGGGGTCGGAAACGCCGGTGCAGCGGACTGTGATTGTGCGATACCGGCATCGAAAACCGTGGTTCGGTGGATTGATGCAATTCGTTGTATCTGTCGCGGTACTGAGGGAGGCCCGCTCCATGGCTGTCGCGGTTCTGATTGCGCAGGGCGGGGCCGCGTCTGATTGCGCACGGCAGGGCCGCGCTGCGCAGTGAGGCCCTACGGTTCGACGCGGTGGGTGTAGTAAACGATGCCGATGACAAAGCAGGCGATGCCGAACGCGACGGCTATCGTGTGGTACCAGAAACCGATGGCGAAGTCCTCGTAGCCAAGGGGATACTTGATGATCGAAAGAATCGCAAACAGGACCCAGGGAGCACCGAAACCGATGCCGGTGGCGATGGCCGGGCTGTCCAAAAACGTCGAAGCCAACCAGGCTGCACCGAACAGGATGACCGACGTCGAGGCGATCGCGGGAAGAACGTTATCGCGGTATCGGATGACATCTTCAGGCACTTCGCCTGTAAGCGGTGCAACATAATAGATGAGCACAAGATGGACCAGCCAGATGAACACGCCAACGCTGATCGCGAGAATCGCCTTGCTGGTGATGACCTTTCCGCGCGACGGCGGCAGATAGGCGAGAAACTCGGCGGACCGATCCATTCGCTCGCCGGCGACGGCGTTTCCACCCAACATGCCGACGGTCAACAGTGACAGACCGAGGCTCACAGCGCTCGTGATTACGACGAGATTCGGCCAGGGCCTGGCGATGACACCATAACGGGCCAGGGCGTAGACGTTCAAGAGTGTGCCGACGAGCAGCGGGCCCGCAAACGACATCAGTGCGATGATCAGCACCAAGCGATTGATCCGACAGTCCTTCCAAAGTAGTGCCTTCATGATGACGCCCTCCACCCTTTGACGTAGTCCTTGAACACATCCTCGAGGCCGAGGTCCAACACCTCGACCGTTTCCGTGGGATAGGTATTGCGGACGAACTCGAGCGTCCCGGCCCCGAACCCGCGGACGGTCAGCAGCCACTCACGCCCCTGCAACCGCTGCCAGATCGTACCATCGGGGATTTTATCGGGCGTGCAGCCGTCCTGGAGGACGACTCGGATCCGTTTCGTGCCCGTGAGCAACTCGTCGACGGGACAATGCACGAGCAACCGGCCTTCGTAAATGAGGCCGATGGTGTCAGCCATCCGTTGAACGTCGCTGAGCGTGTGGCTGGAGAACAGGATCGTGCGCTGCCGCTCGCAAACCGTGCGAAGCACGCCGTCGAGAAACTCCTCGCGAATCAGAGGATCGAGGCCCGAGGTCGGCTCGTCGAGGATCAGAAGCTCCGGTTCGTGTGCGGTCGCCACCAAAAGTGCCAACTTCACGACCATGCCCTTCGAGAGTTGCCTGACTTTCCGTTCGGGGTCCAAGGCGAATAGCCTGAGCATCTCTTCGCAGAGTCGATCATTCCAGGTTTCGTATAGGGAACGACAAAAGCCAATCACATCCCTCACCCGCATCCAACGATAGATGAAGTGCATCTCGGGGACATACCCAACGCGCTGTTTTAGCTTTGCCCGATCTTTGACGGGGTCCACCCCCAGCACCCGCGTCTGGCCCTCCGATTTGCGAAGCATTCCCATCAACATTCGGATGGTTGTGGTCTTGCCCGCCCCGTTGGGTCCGATGAAACCGAACGCGGTGCCCGTCGGAATCTGCATGGTTAGACCGTCAACCGCAAGCTTGTTGCCAAACCGCTTGGTCAGTCCGCTGGTTTCGATTGCCAGCGAGTTTGATGGAGTGGTCATGGGTTGTTACTCCTTGCCTCCGCGCCGATGTCCTTCTGCGCTTAGGTTGATATCCTTGAACGCTCTGTCGAACGTCGAGCGTATCCGCTTTCCCGACATGTTGGCGGCTCGACCGGCGCGGACACCCTGGCCAAACGCCGCGTAGACAGCCTCCTCGGATTTGTCCCGTGCCGAGGTCGCCCCGTTGGTGGTTACAATCATGCCGACGCCTCTTCGCGGTTCGATGAGCCCTTCGCGTTCGAGCTCCTCGTAGGCTCGTTGAACGGTGTTGGGGTTGACGGTCAAGTCGAGTGCCATGGCTCGAAGGGAGGGGATCATCTCCCCCGGCCTATACACCCCGGCCGCCACCGCCCGCCGAACGTGGGCCGCAATCTGCTCAAAAATAGGCACCGGACTGTTCGGATCGATACTCAATCCAGCGATCCCGCTCTCATCCACCGTCCGCGATCCCGTTCCCGCCCACCTTGCGGGCCCTCCGCGCTACTGCACTAGCTTACTAGTACAGTATAGCACAGATTGGGCGGGAGTCAAGCGGTCTCGAAGTGAAGGGCAAAGCTCGACCCACCTGGGTTGGGTCTGCCGAACTTCTTCCCGTTGGGATCAAATGGTCCTGCGCGTGGCTCAAATTGTCGGCCCGTTCCGTCGAGCGGCTCGATGCGAGTGATGTGGGTGTTCGCCACAACGGCGATTCTCCGGAACGGGGCCTGGCCATTGCTGCGGACGCCGATGTGGGATGATCGGCGGCCCGTAGCGTAGTGTTGCGGCATATGTGGACCGTCATTCGGCGGGTGACAGAGCACGAGACGTGGGACGAGAAACACGCCGGGGCTCACAGCGTCAGTCCGCCAGATCAGGCAGGACATGAAGAAAGGGGGCGAGCACGCAAGGCTCGCCCCCGTTTTCGAGCAGCTCTCGTCAGTTTTCCGGGACGAGAGAGGTTTGTCATGGTCACGCAACCGGCCAGTGGAGGGAAGCCATCGCTTCCCTCCACCGACCATATCAGGTTACGTATGTCATCTCACCTTGCTACAGACCACACTACGGCGTCGGACCAGGCAACGCGCACGGGTGGCCGCGGAAGCACTCAACCGCACAGGTGATGTCGACGAAGTCGATCTTCCGGTCCGGCTCCGGAAGCGTGATCGTCGAGTTAACCAGATCCGCCCGAGCCTTTCTCGGTGCACTCGGTGTGTTCTTGAACTTGTCGACACAGCCGGAGATGTCGTTGAAGTCGCAGACGCACTGCGGCGGCGACTGCGGCGGCGGGGCCGTTCGGTTGCCCACGACATCGCCAAGCTCGCTCAGACGAACCGTGAGCGGAGCCGAATAGCATTCCTCCACAGCAATCAGGTCGCCCGCCTTGATCGCCTGCACGTCATAGACACCTTCGCCAACCAGGCCCGCGTTGAAGACGTCAACGACGTCGTAGGTGCTCCAGTCGAGATAGACCGGGTCAGGGCCCAACCTCGCCGCCCACATCTGTGGAGGCGCTCCCGGCTGGTCGGAACCGGAAGCCTCGGTCACGAGGAATGGCGTCTGCACCCAGTAGGTCCGACCGTTCGCGAAGTTATGCGGTGGAGGCAGTGAGACGAACGTCATTCGAATCGCCTGCAACTCGCCCGGAACACCTGCGTGGAAGGACACGTAGCGGCCCTTGGTTCCGCAGGTTCCCTGCTCGCAGCCCTCGGGTGGACACTTCGTATCTTCCGTCGGCGGGTCCGGCGGGAAGCACGTGACCGTCTCGCACGAGATGGTGAAATTGCCGGAGCCCATGCAACCGCCCTCGCAAGCCGGGATTTCGTCTTCCGGCAACGAACGCCAGCCCATGATACGGATGGTGTAGCAGTTGCCAAGATCCGCGTCCTCGAGGACCAGCTCAACCTCGGCTGGACCGAAAGTGACACCGCACGTGTCGTCACCACACACAATGCCTTGGCCGGTCGGACCTGGACACGGGCAAACTGGTGAGTTGTCCGTGTAAATCTCCATCACCGCGTCATAGTCCGCGTCATCACACATGCTGACGGTCAGTCTGCCGGTGCAATCGGCGGTGTAGGCGTACCAGATGTCTGCGCCGATGTCGCACGGGTAGTCGGCACAATTCGGCAGGTAACCGCAGTCGGAATAGCAGACCGAGTCCACACCGTCCGTCGTGGCACAGATGTTATTGAACTCGTGGGTGCCTACGCCGACCGGGATGATCCCCGTGGTGCACACGTCGTTGGGCGGTCGCACCAGCGGGCAAAGACCCGGGGCGCAGTCCTGAGCCATGTACCAAGGCCCGAAGCAGTCCTCAGCCTCCACATCGTCCAGGCAGTCGCCGAGCGGGTCGCACGAACAGCATGCCCCGGTCGCCTTAGCCGGTGGCGGCTCGATGGGGTAATTCAGGCAGATGGCCATGTCGAAGTTGCGGATGTCACGAGGCTCCCAGAGGGTGCCGTCAAGATCCTGCATGACCTTGTCGTTACCGCCGATGCTCTCCGGCGGGTCCGGGTCAGCCGGATCACCACCGTCGAGGTGTCCGTCTCTTGCCCAGTAGAAGTTGCAGGTGTTGTCCGGCGGCATGGAGGTGTCGTCGTACACCTGCAGCCAGTAGATGTCGCCGATCACCGTTGGGATCGGGTCGGCCAGAGCCAGGCTCACCGTGTACTCGTCGAAGTTCCAACCGGAATCCGGCCCGTAGTTATTGCTGCGCGTAAACGTGGTGTTCGAGCAGTTCACCAGGGTCCCAGGAATCGACGAGCGACCTGGCATCAGTCCAGCGTCGTTCCAGACGCAGACGGTGAAGGTATCTTGCGTCTGCGTGACACAGTCATACTGGTCATCATCGACGCAGGCGCAGTCACAACGGTTCCACTCGGGCGGCGGCGGATTGCAGTCGATCTCCGAATCCGTCCATGCCCCGGTGATGCACACCGTTTCGACGAACATCCCGCTGGCGATGAAGTCGTCGGCCCGACGAGTGTCGGGTGCTACGTCGATGTCGGTGATGTACACCGTCTTCTGTGCCGACTCCTGACAATTCGCCTCGCTCTCGACCAGGCAGGTCGGGCACGGGTCCGGATCGTCGTCGCAGGACGCCCCGCCAACATAGGTACCGAAGGGGTCGGCGACAAGGCAGTCTGGCTGGGTCATCGGCTGATGGGCCGGTGTCTCGTCCAAACAGACCACACCTGCTTGGGTACCGGTGCAGCACGCGCCCGTACAGCACGGGTTGCTGCTGGTCCCCGGTGGGTCCGCGCAGGTGGGATCGTTGCCGCAATTCACGTTCTCCTCTAACCAGTATCCACCCAGCGCAGCACACGCGGGCTCGGTCGTGTACGAACATGCGGTGCCCTGACAGCATACGGCGATCGGGCAAGCGGCGGCGGTAATGTGAACCTGGAAGTCGGATCCGGGCGGTACCGCAGAGGTTCCTCCAGGGGCCGAATAGATCGGGTAGTAGTAGATCCCGTCCGTCAACCGGAACGTCATCCACAGGTTATCCCCATCACAGAACGGTTCGCCGCGGGCAGCGCCCTCGGTGTCACGCCCAATGCCGATCGGCGAGTCAATCCCTTCATGCGTTCGAACATCATCGCACGGGCAATCACCGTATATCTGCGCCCAGGCGGGACGGAGGGCGTCGCCCTCGACATCGCTGCAGCAAAGGTCGATGCGAACATCAGCACAGTCGTCAACGCTTTGGATGCTGAAGGCAATCCACCAACCGGGGTCGCGGGTCTCGCCGTCGGCATCGAGGAACAGCGCCGTACAGATCTCGTCGCACTCGTGGGCGTCGCAGGCCCCTTCGAAGGAATCCGGACAGTCCGTATCCTCGTCGCAGGGCTCGCCGGCGTTGCCACCACCGACGCACTCACCGCAGTCTGCGTCCTCTGTGCACGGTTCCTCTGCGTGGGGCCCGCTCTGACAGACGAGATCACTGTCGTCGTAGGTAGCAGTGGAGTTGTCGCCGGTAATCGTCACCGTGACCAGGGCCGGTGGTGAATCGAGCGGCGGGACGTTGATGATCGGCATCCCGTCCCTCGCGAGCAGACAGTTATTGGCACCAATGTACGGACCGGGCTGCTCACAGCAATTCGGATCGCAGTCTGTACCGAACCCGAGAGAGCTGGTGCCCGTGAGATCGACGCAGGTGCCGCCCTCTGGGCAATCCGTATCCTGGGTGCACGTGTAGTTGGTCGGGTCGTTGTCGCAGACTTTTCCACTACAGGCGGGACCCATTGTCTCGATGCAGACGCCCGTGTCGACATCACAGCAAGCCTGGGTTTCGCACGCCGCAATCGGGAAACACTCGACCGCACAAACGTCCGGTCCAGGCGGCGTACACGGCGTCAGGCCGTCTTCGCAGATTCCGCAGAGGCTACCGACACCCTGGAACGCACCTTCGCATTCCCAGGGGAGCGTATGTGTGCAATCGCCGGTTTCGGCGTCGCAGCACGCACCGGTCGGTTTTTGTGCAGGGTCTGCGACCAGCTCGAACGCGAGAATGTCGGGGGTGCCGAGGTTATCGCAGGTTCCGCCGCTGCACTCGTCGTTGCCGTTTGTGGCGTAATCGCAGACCAAACCAGCCCGGGGGCCGCCATTGCAGAATCCGAGGAACTCGCGGATCGAACCAACCGCCTCACCACGCCTCTGGACGTACATCGACCCGGCGTCGTTTATGCCGTTCTCCGTCACATCGGTACCGTACACGTTCACCCGACCGTCAAGGCCGAAGTTGGCCTGAACAGTAAAGCTCACGATACCCTTTGTCGGGATCGTAATCGGTGGATCGAAATTCACCTGACGGATGCCGTAGCCATCCTCATCGTTTTGGCCGTCGGGGAAGAACGTGTTCTCGATCAAAACACCGGTATCGGTGCGGAACTCAATCGACCACCGGGCACCGTCCACCGCGCCGGGCTCCACTCGCGCGAGGAAGCGCATGAACGTAACATCCATGTACTGATCGACGGGGTCGAGACTCGCATGATTCCAGGTCTCGTAGTCGTCACCGATGGTGACGTAGTCGTCGCAGCTGGTGTGCGAAATCGGGCCGACTTCACCGGTGATGGTGGCGTCGACCGCAATCCCGGCACCGTAAACCGGGCACTGCGAGATCAGATCGTCGCAGGTGGTGTCGCTGCTGCCGACGGGCAGCCAGGCCTCGGTGCAGTTATCCCAGACCTGGCGCGAACACATAGCGGGATCGTCATGTTTTACACAGCAACGTCCAGGAATGCAGACCGGATCGGTGTCGGGTGGTTCCGGCTCGAGGCATCGGGCGCCGGGTCCACACGCGTTGGTGTATACGCATACATGATCATCGTTGCAGTCGTCGAGTGTACAGGTAGCACCGTCATCACAATCTTCAGCCGTCTCACACTGCGAAGCCGGAGGAAGGCACTCGTCCTGGCGCTCGTCACACACATCGGGCGGTTCACAGGGGTTTGTGCTAGTTACGCACGCACCACCTGAGCAGGTCTCCGCACCGTTGCAGTAAACGCCGTCATCGCAGCCCTCGACATCCTCGCCCAGAAGGACGCAGGAGCCCGGCTGTGGGTCGGGACAGTCGGAATCGTCGTCGCAGGGTTCGCTGTTGTTGTCGCCACCCTCGCACGTGCCATAGCCTTCCGCGCAGAGGAAGTCGACACACCCGTACGCGACGCACACGTTACACGTGTAGCACTCCTCGTTGATCAGACACGGATCGCCGGCAGTGCGGGCCTTCAGAAACGAGCCCGATCGCTCCCACGACGTCAACTCCTCCATGCCCAACGCCGTCGCACCGGGGCCATGGCGTTGGACGGCCCCCTTGTCCCGGTAGTCCACCGTGACCGGCGCGAAGATGGGTATTCCATCCGTAGCCGGGATACCCGGACCCACTTTGACCGCCTGGGCCTGACCGGTTTTTTGTTTAACCGGCGGTCCCTCGGGCGGTGCACCTTGTAGTGCCAAGCCGAAGGCGAGTACGCCAACCGCTACGACAGCTACACAAGATTGCCATCGCCAACGTCTTTGTCGCTTCATGTTTCACATACCTCCAAAACAAAACCTCTCCCGCCGTCCGAACGGACACGACCTTCGCCACAGAAGACCGCAGGATGGACGCATGGATCGAAAACCCAAACACTGCCAGGGCGGTGCACAAAGGTGGGCCATGTTGGCCGCCAAAGTCGCTTCCTCCACCACTCGCACCACCTCCTTTGTGCGACATGGCCGTGTCACTCGGCACGCCGACGACGCACCCTCTACGCATCATAAGAGCGCCTGGCTCGATCCAGGACTGCTAAGCAGACCCCAAATCGGCAGAGCGTGCGTTTGTCGTGCATGCACACGGCAGTCTGCGCCGTGTGCGACACGTCACCGCCCAGGTTTTCAAACGGGCGGGGAGACACCCCGACGAAAGCGCCCGCACCGAGGTGCGGGACCGCCATGCCCCATCCCATAACCTATACAACCAGCATTCTTGCAACTTATCTGCCAGATTGCAACAGAAAATCGACACTGGAAAATAAGCACTCGAAATGGATGGATGGTCTGTATCGGCAGGGCTGCCGTGCAGACTTTACCGGCTGGTGACTGGCACACCGCCCGAGTGCCTGTATCGGACCAGTGGGCACGTCCCGACACCACGGTCGCTGCTCGGTCTGGCAGATGGACCCACCCGAGCGAGCGGCAAGGACCCAGAATGGAAGTAACGACAAATCGGGTAGGAGGGCGCCTCGCGGCGCCCGTCCTCCCACACCACCGGACGTA
>CAYOQG010000126.1:0-15519 GCA_964405925.1 uncultured Phycisphaeraceae bacterium
GTCCCTTTCCGGCCCACCGATAAGCGTCGATGCGAGCAGCGTGCTCAGGTTGTTGCTTAGCTTGGATACGTAGACGTCACCGCCTCCGTGATAGGTTGTGTCAAATGCTCCAGGGATCGTCGGAAAATCAGGGGATTCGGTCCGGCCCGCAACGTAGACGTCTCCATCTCCATTTACAACTATGTAGTTGAAACGGTCTGAGAGCTCGTCGGATGATCCACCCAGAAACGTTGAAGCCAACAGCGTCGTGAGGTCACTGTCGAACTTGGATATGCAGACATCTGCTTGCTCCATGCCATTGTGCTCCTCATCGTAAGCACCATCCGTTGTCGGGAAATCCAGCGACCTTGTAGTCGACACAACATAAACGTTGCCGTCAGCATCCCGGGCCACAGATGCGCCGCGAGCGGCGCCGTCATGTCCGCTTCCTCCTAGAAACGTTGAAGCAAGCAAGGGATCGATGATGAGCGGACGCTCGCGATCGTAATCTCCCACGCTGAAGCCGTACTCATTCCCATGTATCCAGTAGGCGACTTCGATGTTCTTTGCGCCGCGGATGTCCTCTTGATAGGCGATGGGCCGGGTGAAGGTGACAAGTCCGGCTCGAGTGTGGGCCTCGAGCTCGCCAGTTGCCCTTATCGTGAGGTGCTCGACGCCGACCAGTTGTATGCGAATGTCGGCTGGCCGCGCTCCCGGTCCTACGATGAAGAGCTTCTCGACGTTGCTTCCATGAGCTTCGAGCTGCAGTTGTATTCCCTTATAGACCTCGCCGAGATCAACACGATCGTATGTCTTGATGCCGGATCTCCAGTCGGCGGGATCGTTCCCACGGAAGTAACTGATGGCGGCGGTGGCTGGCATCACACCTTCAACGCGTCGGCGTATGCCTCCGAGAAGCTGTTCACTCAAGGCGACACCGCGACCGCTGGGCGCTTTCGGGGTCGCTGAAAGTGAGTAAACGATGCGACCAGTATGCGTTACGAAGACCGTTCCCCAAAAAGTCTGCGCGTAGAATCGGACGTCCCTATGCTCTTGCCCTTCATTCGCAATGAACGGGATCCGCATGTGCGACGTATAGATGGAGAGTTGAGATGCGTTCCAGTCAAGGCCCGTCAAGTTGTCGTGTCCTGCCCCGGGTGCCCCCAACCGCGCGGAAAAGTCGGCGCGGTCGATGGCAGGTGCGCGGTGGTCGCCTTTTTTACAGCCGGGATGCTGGACGACCTCATGCGAGTGGCTGCTTCCAGCGCCCGTGGTTCGAGCACTGGTAACGAAAAGGCACACCAATACAATCAGAGCTGTTCGATTCAGTCTTGACATAATCCCACCTCTCTCATCTCATGCGAGATAGTCTGCCGAGGGCGGTCACAGTCGTGCACTCCCCTCTTGGAGACGAGAGCCACCCATTGCCGCACTGCCCCTCGTTCGTTCACACCGTCTCACTCCAGCTACAGGTCCGTCAGCCGGAGCTGGCGATGGAGCCACCCCGCGCTTCGTCGGGGCTTGGCGGCCACCCACCGGACGGCTAGAGCGACTGGCCGCTACTTTCACTCCGCAGTCCGCGGAGGGATTGGCGCACCAACTACTTAGTTGTGATTGTGTTTTCTTGTAAGAATGCAGATCGGCGAGGTGCCTAGAGGGTCATTTATCGGCGTCGATGCGCGATTTTAGCTCGCCACGCTTCCGCTCGTTCGGACTGCCCATGGGAATCGTAGAACTGTGCTATACGAGCCAACGCATCGAGCGTCGTGTCGTCGTACGGGCCGGCCGCGTCTACGAGGGTCGAGTACCCCGCGAGCAACAACTGCTCAGCTTCCTCCTGACGACCTTGTCCCGCGAGACAGTTCCCGACCAGACTCGTCGCGACACCGGTGAGGCAGCCCGGACACGCAAGTGATGATGACTCCTCTTGGATAACGGCAAGGGTCTCGCGAAGCCACGCTTCTGCCTCGACCCACTGTTCCTGATCGTGCAGGACGAGTCCCACGATGACCCTTGATCTGATCGTTCTCGGATCCTTCGCGCCGAGGACTCGCCGGTAAAGTGCGTGCGCTTCGTGGAACGCTTGTGCATGCTCGCCGAGTTTTCCTTGCCCCGAGAGCGCGCTGGCAAAGCCTTGCAAACAACTGACGGTCTCATGGTGAGTTACTCCAGCCAGGCATTGCAGGCCTGCCAAACCCTCCCTAAACAGAGGTTCTGCCTCGGCGTACCTTCCCTGGGCGGAAATCGCTCCACCCAAACAACACATGGACCGGAACACACGACGGTGATCCTGGCCGTGGATTCGGCGGTACCCTGCCAACGACTCACGATAACGCTCCTCCGCCTGTTCTGGCACCCCTTGTCGCATAAGGACGTGTGCTACGTTCTCGATAGACTCGAGTGTATCAGGATGCTGACCGCCCAGAAGGCGCCTGCGTATCGCTTCAGCCTGTCGGATAAAGCGGGCAGCTTGGTCGACCTTTCGCCGATGCAGCAGCAGGACACCCAGGACGTTCATTGATTCAGCGGCACGTACGCTCTCTTCGCCAAGAGTGCGCACGGTGCTCTCCAACCCCTCTCTTGCCAGGGTCTCGGCCTCCTCGAAATCAGTCAGGCAGCACAGGAGCCAGGACAGAGCGTTAATTGCCGTCACCGTCCTCGGATGATCGTCGCCGAACTCACGGCGGTACACCGCCAGCGCCTGCCGACAGAGCGGTTCAGCTTCACGCCATCGCCCTGCAGACTGGAGTATCCATGATAGGTGCGCAACGGCGTTAACCGTCACGAGATGCTCCGGTCCCAGCACGCGGCGCCCCATATCGACGGCCTGACGAAGCAGTGGCTCGGCTTCCGAAAACTTGTGGTCGTACATCAACGCTGCACCGAGGCTATCCATCGAGGCGATCGTCTCTGGATGGGAATCGCCCAGGTCTGCGCGGCGCAGCTCAAGCGCTCGTCTCAAGACCGGCTCCGCGTTGCTAAAGAGGCCTAAGTTCACATAGACTCGCCCGATGGTGTCGAGCAAGGCTGCCTGAGTCTCTGGCTGCTCGGCCAGTTGTCTGCGGACCTGGTCAGCGCCGTCATCGAGAATCTGACGGGCTGTGGTAGCCCCTCCTTCTGCCCGAAATGGATCTGCCACTTCGAACAGGCCCGCTAAAATCTGGGCGACTTGGCTGGCGGTCTTCGCTTCCGTTCGGGCATGGTCCTCCGCCACCTGTGCTCGCAGCAGGTTCGCCTCAGCGGCGTGGCGTTCCTGCTCTGCTTCCGCGTACAGGAGCGTCATCCAAGTTCCAAAGGCAAGCACCACCGTAAACAGCATCATGACGAATCCGGCGGCGGTTTTATGCCGCACCATGGACTTTCGGAGCCTGTAGAGAACGCTTGGTGGGCCTGCTGATACCGGCTCGTCTTCCAGATGTCGCTGAATATCATCCGCCATTGCCGCTGCCGTCTCGTACCGCCTGTTGCGATCTTTCTCCAACGCTCTCATGACGATCCAGTCCAGGTCGCCTTTGATGAGTTTGCGCAACAACCGCGGCTCCGCTCGCCTGGCGTTGGCAATGACACTCAAGTCGGCACCGAGGGCGCTGACGCGGCGCGATGGCGTAACCGGATCCTGTTCGCAGATGATCCGTTGCATCTCGGCATACGTGGCGCTGCGGAATAGTCTGGGGTCAAACGGTGTCATACCGGTGAGCAGCTCATACATGAGTACGCCAAGGGAGTAGATATCGCTACGGGTATCGATATCCAACCCACTCATTTCCGCCTGCTCCGGACTGACATACTCACGCGTGCCGACGAACTGGCGGAATCCTGTGAACATCGTCTTATTGGTCAAGGATTCAGACATGGCCTTGGCGATACCGAAGTCGATGATCTTGGGAACAGGAACACCGTCATGAAGCATCACCAAAACGTTGGACGGTTTGATATCACGATGGATGATGCCCTTCTGGTGGGCGTGCTGCACGCCGCGGCAGACTTGCACAAGCAGCCTCAGCCGATCACGGGTAGCGAGCCGGTTCGCGTCACAGAATTCCGTGAGCGGAACGCCCTGCACAAGCTCCATCGCGAAATACGGTCTGCCGCTCTCAGTGCTCCCCGCATCATAGACG
Source organism: uncultured Phycisphaeraceae bacterium (assembly GCA_964405925.1). Taxonomy (GTDB): domain Bacteria; phylum Planctomycetota; class Phycisphaerae; order UBA1845; family UBA1845. Next base: position 4,098 of record CAYOQG010000126.1, read on the forward strand.
TGAGCGATGTTGGGGTGTTCCATCAGCGCCAAGGCCTGCCGCTCGACCTCGAAACGGGCCACAACCTGCTTCGTATCCATACCCAGCTTGACGACCTTGACGGCGACCTTTCGTTTTATCGGTCGCTCCTGGTGTGCCAGATACACGGCGCCGAAACCGCCTTCCCCGATCAGCTCCAGGAGTCGATAGGGTCCCACGCGTTCACCGACGAGCTCCGCGTCCTCCTTGTCGAGGGCGTCAACGCTCTGAAGCGAGGCGAGCCGGCTGCTTCCGAGGTGCGCCAGCAGTGACTCCACCTCTTCGCGTATTCGGCGATCGGTGCACGCAGTGTCAAGGAACGCCGGGCGGTCCTCTGGCGGCATGTCCACTGCCTGATGAAACAGCGTCTCAGCATGCTGGCGATCTTCCTCGTCCATAACGCTGCCCCAGAGACCGATCTACCGTCAGCCGATGAGTCGTCAGGATCGCGTTTCGACTCCGTCTCCGCTCAGCCGGGGTCATGGGTTCGCGGCGGGTTACGCCCGGTGACCTCGGCCCTGAACTGACGACGCGCGGTCATCCCCTTCATCTATCCGCAGTCTGCACGGCAGTTCGCTCACGAGTACCATGCCGCCCGCAATTTTCCTTCGGCTCGACCACTGCAGCACAAGTCACGCAGCTATGGACTAGCCGTTCTCCCCCAGCTCGCGTTCCAGCCACGTCCGAATGTACCGCCACTCCCGTCCAACCGTGGCGACGGATATCCCGAGCGCTGCGGCTGTTTCAGCCGTCGTCATTCGGGCAAAATAGCGCATATTTACGATCTGCCCTTTGCGCGGATCCACTCGCTCGAGTCGCTGAATCGCCTCCTCGATCGCCAGAACCTCGTCGGATGGGGGGTCAACCACCGGTGCTGCCTGGTCACTGTGGACCCGCTGCCGGTCCCCTCCGCGTTTCAAAGCAGATTTGCGGCGAGCTTGCTCGACGAGAATGTCGCGCATCGCGCAAGCGGCCGCGGCGACGAAATCACTCCGGCTTCCCCACCGTGAGTTCTCATCCAAGAGTCGCAGATAGGCATCATGAACGAGAGCCGTGGCCTGGAGTGTTTGGCCGGGCGGGAGCTTCCTTAAGCGAGCCCGCGCCAGGCTTCGGAGTTCCTCGTACACGAGAGGGAGCAAATCAAACGCCGCCTCCGAGTCGCCCCTGTTGGCGTCCTGAAGGACCCTCGTCACCGGCTTCGGTATCATGTTGACCTTCCCCCGGTTTCACAGCAGTCTCCATCTTACACCGGCCGAGCCTTGTTGCCCAGCGGCGGGCGAAGCGGATGCCGGGCCTGATGGCAACCCTTGCGACCCCGAGGACGTCAACGGATCGTGTATAGTGTATCGGCCGCAATGGGGTGAGGGGAAACGGCCATCTACTCCGAGCTGACTGGGAGGAAGGAGTGGGGACTCTGGTGCGGACCTGGCTGTCATTCCTTGTCCGCTGGTGTCCGCTCACGTCCGATCATGTCCAGCGTAGAATGGCGATGGGGCGTGAATGCGGCGAAAAGACTTAAGAGTTTTTGCGTCGCATAGCCGACGTCAAAACTTCGTTGGACTGAACCGCGTCGCGCGGGGTGGGCGCTTTAGCAGCGGCGCGGCGTTTGGCCGGGCGGTCGTGGTTGGTGAGCGCAGCTTCGGAAAAAGCAGCGTCCAGCAACTGATCCACCTCACCGAGCATCACGCAGCCATCAAGCTGACCACAGCCTACTACCGACTGCCCGACGGCCGGATCGTCCACCGCAGACGAACAAACTCAGACAACACAACCTGGGGCGTGATCCCCGACATCGAGGTCACCCTCGATCACGATGAGGTGCATGCGATCCAAGCCTCGCGGCGAGCCCTCGACTTTGCGTTCGCCGATCCACCATTGACCGCCCACTGCAACGACGACACCACCGCCCCTCTTGGCTTGACTGCCAAACCCTCGACATCCGAGATCATCCTCGACCGCCAACTCCGCCAAGCCCTGGAGCACGTGCGACAGGAGCTTCAGGAACACGGACTTTAGTGGAAGGTTAACGTCAGACTCTCGGGTCAAGGGTGCCATGCCCAAGCTCGCCGCAGGCGGGCGCGGGCATGATTTCGCGATGGCATGGACGTGCTTGGTCAGCCATCCCACCCGAAGATCACGGACTGACGCCGCGCTAGTGCCGTCGCAGGAACGGCCGGCCCGTCTGCTTCCCCCCTTGCTGAGGTCGAAGACCCGGCCTTTGGACGGAGGACGACCACAGGGGTCGTCCCACCCGACCCACGGCGATTTTGCCAGAGCCTTGTCCCGGAGGGACTTCTGACAATACCCCAGCGATTCATCGCTGGGAACCCGGCGTCTTGAACCGAGCCCAGTCCCGTAGGGACGGATGAAAGCCCTATGTCAGTTGAATCGTCCCTACAGGACTTTGATCTTGTCCGACCAAGTCACCCCGGCAACGAACCGTTGGAATACGCTCGCTTGCCCCTGCTGTGCATCCACGGACATGTCTCTACCACCCCCCCCAATTCCCTCGCCCCAATCATCTTCAACCTTCCCACGGCATGTGGATCAACGCTCTTGCCGCCTCCAACGATCGACGATCGCATCGACGTCGAGGTCCTCGGGACCGGACCTCCATTTTTCGTAAAAGTCAACGTCGTCGCTGCTGGGGGTGGGCTCGGGCTTGTGGAACCGAAGGCGGGTTGGGAGCGGGACACCCTCCCCCAAGACAAGTGCTTCACCGCGAGCGAGACCGGCGAGCGTGTCGACGAGGTCTCGCTCCGCCTCGGGAACGAGCGTGCGGATGTAATTCTGATCATCGGGGTTGGTCACGCGGAGGCAGACAAAGCTGCCGCACTGCGACAGGACGGTCTCCGAAACCTCGTGCGGTCGCTGGCTTACGACACCGAGTCCGACCCCATACTTTCGTCCCTCCTTTGCGATTCGCTCCATCGACTTCCGGGAACCTGCATACTGAGATTCTCTCTCCCTCGGAATGTACGCGTGGGCCTCCTCACAGATGAGGAGGATCGGAAATTCGCGGAACTCCGGGTTCCAGTAGTTGAACTCGAAGGCCAGGCGCCCGATCTGAGCGGACACGGTAGGTCGCACGTCAAATGGGACGGAACTGAGGTCAATCACCGTCACCGGGCGCTTGGGATCACCCAGGCCAACGAAATCGCGCAATAATCCGACGAGAGACGCGGAAGTCGTCCGTAGCTTTGACCTCAACAGAAAGTCATAACGTGTATCGTTACGCTTGCTCTCTAGGCGGATTAGAAAACGAGTAAACCGGTCATACATGGGCCCTTGCCTCTTTCCTCCGTCTACTCGTTCGGTGTTCTTCATTTGTATGCGCTCCACCAATTCCTCGAGGGAGAAGAATACGGGAGTGTCAACAGTAATCCGCTCAAGCCCGAGCGAAGTGTTCCCGCGCTGTCTGAGATCCAATAGCGCGTCACGGAAGAAGGCAGTTTGGTTGGCTGCTTCGCGTTCCCCGTGCTCTATCAACAGATCGCAGAGTTCGGCAAATGTCATCAGCCAGTAAGGGATCTCCAATTCACGTGCGTCGACATGTCGAAATGTCGAACTGTCGAACGCAGAATGCTTCGTACCATCTTCATGCCTCCAGCAATATTCACCGTGCAGATCGAGCAATATGATGTGCGCGCGCGGCATGACTTTAACAGCGCGCTGAACGAGTGTTGCCACGGTCCAGGACTTCCCAGCGCCCGTCTGCCCGACGATCGCGAAGTGACGGGCAAACAGCGAGCTGGGATCAAGGCAAACCCCAAGGGCGGGGTGAGACGATAATGCTCCGACCTCATACTGCTTCGAGCGGTACTCCGAGAACATCTGTTTGATATCCGCGGATCCGACGGCGTGTACCCCCGCCCCGGTCGTTGGGTACGTGCTCACTCCCCGCTCGAAGCGCCCATCTACGTCCAATGTCCCGACGGGTACCAATTGAACGATCCGCTGGGCGAACGGGATGCGAATCGCCTCCGGACTTGTCTCCCCAGGGTCCATTGGGGGAAGCTTCTCCTGTTCAGTCATCCGGGTGACAAGGGCAAGCAACTGAATGTCACCCTGCCGGATAGCCACGTAGGTGCCAAGCTGCCCGACAAGAATATCCTCGTCTCCGATTGTCACGGTCGGTATGCTTCCTTGCTCATCGTCGACAAGCGTGGCGGTCAATACGCTGCCTTGGACGTCGATGACGTGGCCGATGAGCGTCTGCGGTTCGTCCGACATGCGTTCATATCTCCTTGCTAAGTCGCTGGAAGTCCCACAAATCCGGATGTCCATCCCCGATTTCACTATAAAGGGCGCATTTTTGTCGCGTAACAAGGATCATGTTAGCCTTCGGGCTCCAACGGTCGAAGACTTCAGGGGGTAGGGTCCGGGCGAAAACCAGGACGGTAAAGTCGCCTCGTGCCAGCCCATTCTCAATTACGTCGTTGACGTGGTGATCACGTAGGCCGTACCCGATGCAGACTAGCCGGTTAATGGGGTCAGGTCCATGACGAATCAGACGCCGGAACTCCGACCACAGTGATGAATACGGTGGCGCGGTGGTGTCGGTCGCCTTTCGGTACTGCGGAGGGACCATAAGGCGTTTCGCGCCAGGGGGGACGTCAAGAGAGAAACCGATTCGTCTTACCCGGTATGCGGGGTTTTCGTACCAACCAAGCGACCCGTGAAGCTTGAACAGGTGTAGAATCCCGAGCTTGAGCTGAGTTTGGCGACGGGCGGTACGCCCTCGACGCACGACTGCAAATGTTTCCTGGAACACACTCGGGGCAAAGTAGGCTTGCTCGATTCCAATGAATCCGTCGATCAAACGGACTTTGGCGCGTTCTGATGCTCGCTCGAGCAAGGGGTCATAGTTGAGACAGAAAACCGGTATGCTGAGTTCCCTTCTTCTGGAAAGCCGCTCCACAAACTGCGCGTGCATGTCAAGGGGTGGACTCAACTCGATGAAGTGCCTGGCAATCGCGTCCGTGACCGAATGCCGGTGTGGTGACCCACCCGGCTCTCCGCTATCCAGCAAGTCGAGTGCAGCCTCGAGACCGTCCGCACCGTTGTCGAGCTTCTGCTGTATTTCCTGTCGGTGAGTCGGGTCGATGGTGTCGCAGATGCGCCGCCATAGCTGACCCGCCAGTGGATAGCCTTGTTCATTCAAGTAGGAGGCGCCAGCACCCAGGAGATAGCCGACTCGCTGCCCGCGCAATTGCTCGCGGACTTTGCGCTCGAGCCGTGCAAGAAAGTCGTTTCCTGACCCTGTCATCTTGATGGTACCGGGAGACATCTTGCCCCCCGGACACCCCATTCGCAAGGCCCCCCATTATGTGATAATGCTCAAACAGGCCAGCGCTCGCTCTTCCCCGCAGTGTAGGGCAGCATTCTCATCTACATATGGCTCGAGGCATTCCGGCACGCACCCACGACTTCCACGCAACCCAACTCGACATATAACGCCCCGCACCACCCCGATCGCTCCCACAACCATTTCCACCGATCTCCTGCCACGTTATAGTCATGGGCGATGCCGATACCGATCGCCGCCCGACTGCGCCCGTCGCGCGCGCAGCCGTGGGGTGCGTCCCTGACGCACCGCCATGGCGGAAGGAGGAAACGGGGCCCCGCCCCAGTGAAGCGAAAGGGGGAAATGCACAGAAAAAAGTATACAAAACGAAGCCAAAAAACCGCACTGGCGCCCGTGAGAACGAGGTGCTCGCACAAAAACGAACCCATTTGTTGGCCAAGACGAACCCATGTCATCAACGAACGAACCCAACCAAACCCATGTCTCTCGCCCCTCCGTCGCTGCGTCGCTACGGCGCAGACCCTGTCCGGCCTGGACCGATCGCTTCGCCCCCCGTCGCGGATCACTGCTCAACGCGGACGGAGGTCCGGCGTTCGAAGTCATGGCGCAGGATCGGTCGGTGGTCTTTGAAGATGACCAGGCTGCGATCATACATGGGGATGTTCCACGGCCGCGGGATGGCCTCGTCGTCGTTGGCGTAGATTACGGTCACCCCGCCGCCCGGCACGTCGGGATGTCGAACCGTGCAGAGCAAGGCATAACCCGGCTCGGCGTAGGTGACGTTATGCAGCTCAAAGCCCTCATCTCCGAAGCGGACGGGGAACTCGATCGCACTGAGGAATGCCGAGACGTACGGGTCGCGGACCGCTTCACCCAGGATCAACACGCACCGCTCAGCCAAAGCGCCTTCCTCGATCTCACCAACTGTGTAGGCCACGGTCTCGCCGTCCTTCTCGAAGCTGGACTCGAAGATCCCCCGCAGGGTCTGATACTTCTCCGGCACGTCACCGGCGGGAAGCACGGTCGCGAGGGAAGAGCCATGTCTGGTGGCTGCCGTCGTCGGGACGATCTCGCTCGCCGGAACCTTGCGAAACAAGTGGTAGTCCGGGTCCAGTTCGACACTCAGAGGGACGACGCCCACGGGCACGCTGACCTCCTCAGTCGCCAGGCGAAGGGGAACATCGATATCGAGCGTTCCGTCCGCGTGCAGGATTCGGATCGGCACGTCGAGCTCGAACACCGGTTCCCCTTGAGACAGCTTGATGGTCAGTGTTTGCTCCGCCGAGTTGTACTTCGCCCCCTCCAAGGAAAGCGACGGTGCGCCACTTCGACGAACCCATTGCGTAAAGAACGTCTCCAGCGGCATACCGCCGACCTCTTCGCAGACCTGCCGGATGTCCTCCCAAGAGGCATATCGACCGGTATATTCAGCCGTCAGCCTGCGCATCGCCGTCCAGAAGTTCTCCTGGCCCATCCGGCGGGCGAGCATGTGGATGACCATGGCACCTTTGCTATAAGCGATGTTCCGGCCACACCCGTCATCCAGGTCGAAGGTGCCCAGGGGTTTGTCTTCTTCTGGGTCCATCCGGCTCAGAAAATGGGAATAGTTGCGACGCTTTCGCCGGGCGTCCTCCTCGTTGCCGTCGAGCACGTAGCCATAGTAGTTCGCCCCGTAGCTAGCCAGAGCCTCACACCAGTTTCCGTCGCTGGGATCGACGTGAATCCCGTTACCCCACCAGCAGTGCAACATCTCGTGATCGATGAAACCGTGCATGGTCTGGGAGCGCGGTCCCATGTTGATCACGGCTGAGCTTAAGAGCGTAAACGTTGGGAAGGCAAAGCCGCTGCTGAAGAAGTTGTCGACGATCGAAAACTGCTTCGCGGGATAGGGGCCGACCAACGGCTCGTAGCGATCCAAGTAGCGGCGGGCGGCGTTCATCAATCCTTCGGCGTGCTGAGCTTGCTCTGGCTTGAGATGAACCGTTATGGTGACGTCGTTATGGGTGGTTTCGTGGATCTCATGCGGGCCGCCGACGAGGACCATCTCCTCGATGGGATAGGGGCTCCGCCAGGCCAACCGCCCTGTCGGTTCGCCCAATTGGGGAGCCGGATCACCCCCGGCCACCAGCTCTAGACCGGGCACAGGGTCGGCGAGCAGGATATGGTCAGCCAGCGCCCGCGGTGTTCCCTTCGCGATGGCAGGCTGGGGGTACCAGCACCCATCAGCCAGGTAGATACCCTCGTTACCGATGTGGGCGCGCATCTCGAAATTATGGATTTCACCCGGTTTCTCACCGGCTGAGACGTCCTGGAATAACTCACCTTGGTACTCGACGAAGAGCGACAGAGCTTCAACCGGCCTGTCCAGCACGACTACGTGCGTGGTCGGCGTGAACTCTTGTTCCGCTTCGCCCTTCTGCTTCGGCGCCTTGTGGGTTCGTGGGCCGCGGTAGCGGGCACTGGCGCCACTGGCGCGAACCTGAGTAATCGACAAATCCGGGTGCAGCAGCAGTTCAACCGTAACCGGCTCTCCGGGCGGCAGGACCTCATCGTCACTACGGGCAAGGTCCAGCACCGTCCGCCCTATCAGGGTATGCGTGGTCGGGTCGAGTTGCACCTCCGTCCTGTAGCGGTGAGCCTGCATCTGCATCGGTGGTGCCGTTGCGCACCCCAGATTGCCCAGGATCGGCAGCATGAAGGCGGTCACGCCGCCAGCGACCCTGGTGCACATTGTGGTTTGAAGAGCCTTCATCTGGCGTCCTCCTCGGTCTTATTCGCCGTTGCCGCACCTCAAGGTTGCGGCGTACTGAACCGATTGGTACCGAAATTGGGGAAAGACGCAAGCGCTTGGCGCCTCGGTGCATGAAATCCTTCACAGGGTGGCAATCGGGAGCCTTGGCTTGACTTCGATGAGTCGACTTGAGACGATTGGAACGTACAATATGCATGGGGGTCGTCGCTGCGGTCCCCGGGTGGGCGCGTAAGCCAACACTGCGGACCCGGTGAGTCGGCGAACCCGGTCAGGCAACGGAGACCGTATGGCCAAAGTTGATGCCATTGAAGTAGAAGGCGTGGTGACGGCGGCGCTTCCCAACGCCATGTTTCGCGTTCAGGTCGACGCCGGCGGCGAGAAACACGACGTCCTGGCCACGATCTCCGGAAAAATGCGCAAGTATTACATTCGCATCCTCCCTGGTGACACGGTCCTCGTTGAGATATCTCCGTACGATTTGAGCCGGGGCCGCATCGTCTACCGAAAATAGCGAACCCGGACCGGGGCATCCGATCGACACACCTCTGCACGCACTCGATAATGGGACGCCGTGCAGCTACTTCTAGGACAACGTCAGATCGACTCTCCCGTCACGCCCTTGGTGATGGGGGTCCTGAATGTCACCCCCGATTCATTCAGCGACGGCGGTGAGTACTATTCGCAAGATCATGCGATCACTCGCGCACTCGAGATGATCGATCAGGGTGCGGCGATCATCGACGTAGGCCCAGAGTCTGCACGTCCCGGTGCCGATCTTCAGGTTCCCGCACCGCTGCAGATCGAGCGTGCGGTTCCCGTCATCGAGGCGATCCGTGTGCGGAACGATGGCATCGCTATTTCGATTGACACAATGTTAGCACCGGTTGCCAAAGCAGCCCTGGAAGTGGGTGCCGACATTGTTAACGACATCTCCGCACTTCGCAACGATCCGGGCATGGTTGACGTCGTCGCTTCGAGCAACGCTTCCGTCATTCTTATGCACATGCGCGGCACGCCGGTGGACATGCAGGCGGGTGGTGGTCCACAGTACGAAGACGTCGTGGGTGAGATCGCGGCATTTCTGAATGATCGCGCTGCCTTTGCCCGGCGCAGCGGCACCGACGCTCGTCGCATCATCTTGGACCCTGGAATCGGGTTTGGAAAACGTGTTGAGCACAACTTGGCGATCCTGCGGCACCTCGATCGCTTTACCGCACTGGGGTACCCTCTGTTGATCGGAGCGTCGCGCAAGTCATTCATCGGACATGTGCTTGGCATCGACGAGCCGAAAGAGCGATTGGCCGGGTCGCTGGCCTGTGCATCAATCGCTTCGATGGCGGGTGCATCCATTGTCCGCGTCCACGACGTCGGGGCCACCGTGGACGTCGTGCGTCTCTGCGCTGCTGTGGCCGAACAACGGTAGGCGGTAGGTCGGGTCAACCGATCCGACAGTCAGGCTCCCGGGGCACCGCCGGAACGCCGAGCTTCGGTGTTCTCTCGTTGGGGTCGCTGCCTGTGCCGGGAGAGAGAGGGAGGTGCATCAATGAATGCGCCGCACGTCTGGCATCACATCTGCCGACGACATCACGGTAGGTCTCACCGCCTCTCCGGCGAATCGACTTGTCCTGCCTCGCTTCCGATTCGTCACCTTGTCGTTTCGTGTTGACGGCTTGACGGCACGTTGTCCACCGGTCAGTTTGTCGCTGCTTGCGTGAGGTTATCGAGGAAACCCTCGAGCTTCCGGGCCCGGACGGGGTGTTGCAGTTTGCGGATGGCTTTGGCTTCCACCTGCCGCACCCGCTCGCGAGTGACCTTGAAAATCCTGCCCACCTCTTCGAGCGTGTACGTGTACCCGTCCCCGATCCCGTAGCGGAGCTTGATGATCTCCCGCTCTCTATAGGTAAGGGTTTTAAGGACCTCTTCGATCCGGTCTTTTAACATGCCGCCGCCTGCGGTACGGACGGGCGACTCGACGGTATCGTCTTCGATGAAGTCGCCGAAGTAAGAGTCCTCACTTTCGCCCACCGGTCGATCCAGCGAGATCGGATGCCGCGAGATCTTGAGCACCCGGCGGGCTTCACTGATCGGCATGCTCGCCTTTCGGGCGATCTCCTCGATGGTGGGCTCACGGCCCATCTCCTGCAGGAGCTCCTTGCTGATATTCCGCAACCGGCTCATTGTCTCGATCATGTGGACGGGGATGCGGATCGTTCGGGCGTGGTCGGCGATGGCTCGGGTGATGGCTTGCCGAATCCACCACGTTGCGTAGGTGCTGAACTTGTAACCCCTCTTGTACTCATACTTATCGACCGCTCGCATCAACCCCGTGTTGCCCTCCTGGATGATATCCAAGAAGCTCAAGCCGCGGTTGCGATACTTCTTGGCAATGCTGACGACCAGGCGGAGGTTGCCGCCGGACAGCTTCCGTTTGGCGTCCTCATATTCGCTGAAGACGCGCTCGATCGACCTGAGCCGTTCACCGAGGGCGTCGGAGGGTTCGAGGCAGAGTGATTGAATCCCCTCCAGCTCTTCCTCCATGGCCATGTAGTCCTCTTCAAGCATCGTTCGGCGTTTCTGCTGCGAGGCGAGGCGTCGTTCGAGTTCCAGCATCTTCCGGTGCAGGCCGCGAAGCTTCTTCATCAACGGTTGAATGCGGCTGGTCCTCAGCGAGAGTTCCTCCAAAAGCTTAGACATCTTGCGCCGCCGTTCGCGCATGCGTTGGGTCAGCTCGCGCCGTACGCTGGCTGACACCCTCGTGGTCTGGAGCCTCACCCAGCCCTCCTCATTGCGTTTCATCAGCGCTTGGACAGTGGTCAAATTCACGGGGATCCGAGCGGTGATGCGGGCCTTGGCAGCGTGCTCCGAGGTGGAAATCTTCATGGTGCGATCGAATGGCAGTGAGCTGTCGTGTACCTGTTGGAGAATCTCGACGGCCAGACCGGCGCAATAGTCGCTTTCCAGGACCTTCTGCCTGAACGCCATTCGGGTCAGTTCGATTTTCTTCGCCAGGCGGATCTCCTCTTCACGGGTCAGCAGCGGGATCTCGCCCATTTGGGTCAGATACATTCGGACCGGGTCGTCGATGCGCTTCGCCCCAACCTCGAGTGTCAGCTCCGACAGGTTGCTTTCGATATCGTGCTCGACCTCGCTTTTGTCGACCTCGGTTTTGGCGGTCTTTCGCGCATCCCGGTCCCTTGTAGCACTCTCTCGGTTGCGTTCGTACTTAACCGCGTCGGCCTCGTCCAGCGTTTCGATCCGCTTCTGTTCGAGGCGCATCATAATCATTTCGAGCTGGGAGGGATCGATGGCGTCGTCGGGGAGGATCTCGTTCATCTCCTCCCAGG
>CAYOQG010000127.1:0-15432 GCA_964405925.1 uncultured Phycisphaeraceae bacterium
CCGAACACGAGTTCAGCGCATATTGGGGGTTGGGGCTCCTCGAGCCGTCCGAGTCGCATGTGCTTCGTTTGCGCGCAGGCATCATGGATCGTGGCTTGGTCGCCTTCGATCAAGGCGTTCGCACAATCAACGATACCTTGGTCATCAGCTCCCTGACACGTCGCCAGATCGTCGCTCGGCTTCTCGCAGCAGAAAAACCGGACACACTCCGCTTGGCCGACATTGACATCCTGAAGGTCTTGATCGAGATGCTCACAGACCTTGGGGGTCTGACCCTTGGCGTACTTCCTGACGACCTGGCTGCACTGCGGTTTGTCGCCCAGTTTGATGTTCTTGCGCCACTTTTTGTCCCGGGCGTCGAGCAGTCCCTTCTGCAGCGGACTCTGCTCGTCATCGAATCGGTCCATCAGGTCGAACTTTGGTTTATCCCGCACCGGTGGCTGCGGGTCATCCCCCCGGACCGGGGTCACCAACCCGCCGAGGCAGGCGGCCAAAACCGTACTTAGTAACAGCTTCTGAATCTCTGAAGCACTCATCAGACCGCTCCTTTCTTCTGACGTCCGGCCACCTGTCCGAGCCCTGAGAGGGCGCAAGCAGTCGCCGCTGACAGTCGTTGAACCTGGAACATCGAACGGGTCATCGTTCGTTCCCGGCGCATCCCCGAGGTGGCGCTCAGGCGAGCCCTTGCCCGGTCCTGCACATTCCCCGCTTCCACGTTAAGCATCTTACCAGAACCGCCCTTGGGAGCAAAGGTCGGACATGGCGAGATTGCGCGGCGAATCCGGCCCGCCCCCCGGCTTGGGCCAGTCGATCCAGCGGGGCGAGGCTCCGAACGGGCGTCAAGCGGCCCTCTATTCGTGCGTGGCGACGTTTTTCGGACCTGCTAGCGATCCATATGTCGGTGGACCGAGTTCGCCTCGCATGGTTTATGCCCCGGCAAGTCCACATATTACTTGGAGTGTTACCCCGCGCTCAGGCCTTCAGTCTCTATTCCTAAGCGCGGAAGCTAAAGGGGGGCTGCCATACGAATTCCGAGGTGCGATAGATCATCGTATAAACCTCTGGAGGACCGAGAAGTCCGCCAAGTCATTATCCGCATCTTCGTCGAAGTCGAATGCGTTCAGGCATTCGGCGGATGCACTTTGTCCGGGGTTCGGTGACGCGCTCGGTCCGGCGGCGCACTCTACGAACGCTCGATAGTCCACCAGGTCGACGTCACCGTCTGCATCGAAGTCTCCGGGCCCAGCCACTTCACATTCGTCTGGAATGCCATTGCCGTCGCCGTCTTCACTGACACCGTCAAAGATGTCGCAATAGTCGATTGCCCGGTTGGCGTTGCAGTCTGCGGTAACACCATGGAATGCGTAGGCCGAGCCGGACTGGTTCGCCATCCCGTTGTCTTTGTATGCACCGGCAATAACAGTACCAGTGTCAGAGATGGACACCGCATACGCGAACACGTCGGACGATGAACCGTCAGACGCCATGAGCTTCGCCCTGGGGAACGGGACGGACCCACTGACGTCGAACACGTATGCTGCTCCTGAATTCGAGCCCCAACCATCGGCGTTCCAGGCCCCAACGACCGCGATTCCAGAGGACACGGCCACGGAGTAGCCAAATTCGTCACCGGGTTCTCCGTCCCAGGCGAGGAGCTTTTGCACTTGGGTCCACTCGACACCGTCAAAGCGGAACACGTATGCCGAGCCCGAATTATCGCCCATGTCGTCATCGTGGCGGGCACCGATGACGACCGTTGTATCAGAGATGGCCACAGCGTGCCCAAAGCGATCCTTTTCCGCAACGTCGTTTGATCGTAGCTTTTGCTCCTCGACCCAGCCCGAACCGTCGAATTTGAAGATATAAGCGGCGCCGGCTAAATCACCTGGGTCGCTGACCCCGGGCGCCCCGACGACGGCCGCATCCCCAGAAACAGCTACGGCGTAGCCAAAGTAATCAAAGGTCGATCTGTCAGCAGCGAGAAGCTGCTGCCGCTCTCCCCATTGTGATCCGTTCCAACGGAAGGCGTAGGCGGCACCAGTGTCTGTGGCGCCGAGGATGTCCTTCTCATAGGCGCCCACCAGCATCTTGTCACCGTGCACGGACACAGCGCTGCCGAACAGAGCGTACGGTTCGCCAAGGGGGGGAAGCAGCTTCTGCCGCTGGACCCAGCTCGAGCCGTTGAAGCGGAACACGTACGCAGAGCCGGATATGTTGTTATCACTGTCCTGAAAAGCTCCGACAACAGCGGTGTCCCCAAACAGACTCACGGCACCACCGAAGTCCGCGTTTGCCGTACCGTCTGAAGGTACCAGTTTGGACTGGTACGTCCACGTGGAGCCCGTCCGCTTGAAGACATAGGCTGAGCCCGAGTCCCGGTCCATCGCATCGTCAGCCCAAGCCCCAACGATAGCAGTGTCACCAAAGATGCTGACCGCATAACCGAAGAAATCACGAACAGCACCATCGAACGCCGTGAACTTCACCGCCTCTGGCATGGGACATGGTTCACGTTCACATTCGTCCGGAATGTTGTTCCCGTTACCATCGTTGCTTGTTCCCCTGGCGATGTCGCAGACGTCCAGCACTCCGTTCCCATTGCAGTCGTGGTCTGGCAGCTCGCAAACGTCCGGGATGTTGCTTCCGTTACAGTCGTTGCCGGATAACTGACATTCGTCAGGGATTCCATCGGGCTGACAGTCAAAGCTCATTCCCCCTGCGACGTCGCATTCGTCAGGGGAACCGTTTCCATTGCAGTCCTCGCTGCTGCCCGAGGTCAGATCGCACTCGTCCGGTCTGGCATTAAGGTTGCAATCGGCGCTCGTTCCATCGGCTATGTCGCACACGTCCAGCACGCCGTTCCCGTTGCAGTCATGACCCGGAAGCTCGCAAACGTCCGGGACGCCGCTTCCATCACAGTCATTGCCTGCCAATTGACACTCGTCGGGGATTCCATCAGGCTGACAATCTGGACTCGTCCCCCCTTCAATATCGCATTCATCCGGGAAACTGTTTCCGTTGCAATCTGCACTGCTTCCCGACGATACATCGCATTCGTCCGGTTTTTCATTTCGGTTGCAATCGGTGCTCGTTCCATCGGCTATGTCGCACACGTCCAGCACGCTGTTTCCGTTGCAGTCACGACCGGGAAGCTCGCAGACATCCGGGATGTTGCTGCCATCGCAGTCATTGCCCGCCAACTGACATTCGTCCGGTATCCCGTCAGGTTGACAGTCTGGACTCGTTCCTCCTTCAATGTCGCATTCATCCGGGGAACCATTCCCATTGCAGTCCTCGCTGCTTCCCGACGCAATATCGCATTCATCCGGCCTGGCGTTAAGGTTACAGTCCGTACTCGTTCCATTGGCGATGTCGCACACGTCCAGCGTGCCATTCTCATTGCAGTCGTGGCCGGGGAGCTCGCACGTGTCTGGAACATTGCTCCCGTCGCAATCATTACCCGCCAACTGACATTCGTCGGGAATCTCATCCGGCTGGCAGTCCGGACTTGTCCCCCCTTCAATGTCGCATTCGTCCGGGGAGCCATTCCCATTGCAGTCTTCGCTGGTCCCCGACGCCACATCGCACTCGTCCGGTTTCGCGTTAAAGTTACAGTCGGCACTTGTTCCGCTGGCGATGTCGCACGCATCCAGCGTGCCATTGTCATTGCAGTCGCGGCCGGGGAGTTCGCACGTGTCCGGAACATTGCTCCCATCGCAATCATTATCCGCCAACTGACATTCGTCAGGAATCCCATCCGGCTGGCAGTCCAGACTCAGTCCTCCGCCAACGTCGCATTCATCCGGAGAGCCGTTTCCATTGCAATCCTCGCTGCTTCCGGACGCCACATCGCATTCATCCGGTTTGCCGTTGAGATTGCAGTCGGCGCTCGTCCCGCTGGCGATGTCGCACACGTCCAGCGTACCATTCGCATTGCAGTCACGACCAGGCAGTTCGCAAACGTCCGGAACATTGCTCCCGTCGCAGTCATTGCCCGACAACTGGCACTCGTCAGGAACGCCATCCGGCTGACAGTCCAGGCTGGTTCCTCCGCCAACGTCGCATTCGTCAGGGGAACCATTCTCGTTGCAATCCGCACTGCTCCCCGACGCCACATCGCACTCGTCTGGTCTGCCATTGTGGTTGCAGTCGGCACTCGTTCCAGCGGCTATGTCGCACGCGTCGAGGACTCCATTTTCGTTGCAGTCGTGACCAGACAGCTCGCATGTATCCGGGACGCCGTTCTCGTTACAATCGTTGTCGGAAAGTTGACATTCGTCAGGTATGCCATCCGGCTGGCAGTCTTCGCTTGTGCCGTTAGCAATGTCTTGATCATCCGGCACAAAGTTCCCGTTACAATCTGCCCCAACCGTAAAGCTGAACGTCATCGTCGGTCCGGCGACACTGATGTCTCGGATGTGCAGCTCCGACCGCGTTCCGTCCCACCAACTGGTGTTTGGGTTGGTGTGCGGGCCGCATATCGGATACAAAGGCGATGCCCAAAGATCTGTGGCATCACCCCGGTTGCGATAGTGCTCCAAATCCCAGTTTCCATCAGCTTGGACCAGTGTTACCTCATAGTGGGACGTAGGAGTCATCTCTTGGTTGTCGTTGCTCCCCAAGGTGTCTATGTGCCAGACGGCGAGCCCGGAATCGGGAAGCCCGCTGTCCCGCCCCGATGCGTGGCGGTTCTCGAGAATGTAGTATTCGTTGGGACTCGTGGGATGCTCGTATTTGTAGAAGACATTCGTGCCTGCCGAGATGACCAGATCCGTCAGTGGTTCGGTCAGCAGGATGGTAGTCGACCACCCGGCGAGATCTTTTAGGTATGCGCAAGGTTCCTGTGGATTCGTGTAGGAGGTGTAGTTCAGATTGCCCCCCATGATGCAGTAGTTTCCGACGCCTGCCGAGTCAAACTCGTAGTCATAGAGGTCGGGCCAATCGCCGAGCATATGGCCGTTCTCGTGACAAAATGTGCTGAGGCGTAACTCATCCCCGGTGTCGTCATTCGCCATGTCGATGATCGCGTACTTGTCGGTGATCACCCCATCGGCGGCGAAGTCAACCTCCCATGAGTGGGGCCACAAACCACTGCCCCAGTCGCTACGCCGCGGGCCCGCGTAGAGGCAGTTGACGGCATCAATGTACCCGTCACCATTCGAATCGTATTGGCTGAAGTCAAACCCGGAATCGTCCAGGGCGCTCAGCGCCTCGAGCACCAGCTCACGCGCCCGAATCCCATGTGGAACGTGAGGATCAATATAATAGGTCTTGTTGTGGACCGCCCGATAGTAGCTGGGCGTGACATAGTTGGTGTACGTCAAGCGTCCATCAGAGACGTCATCAAAATAGTCGCGGACAGACCCGTTATTCCCAAAACCCGTATACCCAATCTCGTTGCAGAACTTGTCCACTTCGGACGGGTCGATCGTGCCCATCTCATCCGCAAAATCAATCAGAAGGCATATCCCTTCGACCTCGCCCAACGTTGTCGTCCGACGCATGCTCTTGACTGATGACGCGCTGTTGTCGTCTTGGTAGTAGGCGAAATGTGCGCGGGCTGTCCGGGCCTTCACTTCCGCAGAGTCGTGGCCTATGCGGATATGAGGCGTCAATCCCAAGTCTGCAGGAAAGCCATGGCCAATCGCTACACCGGTCGAAATGAGTTCGGTCCCGCTGTTTCCAAGACGCGCATAGCAGATGAACTGCGTGAAGGGGTCGCGCAGGACCGTGTACCCATCAAGAGATTCAACAACCTGATAAAACTCGTCGCCCCAGATGCGAAGCCGAACTCGGGCCCCGTCCGGCTGGTAAAGCGAGAAGACTTCTCCAAACACTGGTTCGGCGAATGTCACAGCCGGCACTGTTAACGGCGACAGCACGCCGATCAGGCAAAAGGACAGTAACGATGGGACAAAATGCCGCCTCATGCTCAGTCCTCCCCGTGCCGAGCGGCCAACGACAAAGATCCTCAGAAACGCAGCATCTGCTTCGTGAGGACATCCATTACCCACAGACTCGGCGTGCCCGGCTGCCCGCGCGCCTTGTTATCCAAGGCCGGGATCGAAACCAGATTAAGGCTTAATACGAAGACCGGCAACCGGGTCTGGTGAGTTGACGACGCTTCAAACGTCGGAACATGGGCACACTGGCGATGCTATGAATCACGAGTCGGCTGTCTCGAAGTGGGGCGCAGCCAGCCGCCGCTGAGCCCGGCCTTGCGCGGCGGACGAACAACAATGGCTTAAATCCGACACGATCCTGCGTCCTGGCGTACCGCCCGCGCGGGTAATACCTCCAGCGCAGCGGCCGACATGCTATGGAGGGTAAACAGGGACAGTGCGAAGTCTCCCTCACACTGTCCCCGTCATAACCCTAGAACGGGTGACAGGTTCGCAGGACACAGAGCGATGTTCTCGCCCGGCGTCTTTGCGGTCCCTTCTCCCGCTACTTATCGGCCTGTAAGCGGCGGTGCATGTACCGACTAACGGCCGATATCGTACGTACCCTTGCCGAAACCGCGAAGATACCGCTCGTTTGCGCTCTTCTCGTCGGGCGGGCTTGGCGAGATATCGGAATAAATCACGCCGTCCTCGACGCCCATACCGACCAGGTTCATCCCGGCCTTGGCAAAGCCGAGTTGGCCACCGTTGAAGACCAAGTACTTCATCGCAACACCAAGCAAAGGCGCGTCCTCGCTGTCTGGGCAAACCGCGCTGTACATGCCGTCGATCCGAGCCTTACCCTTGTTCGTCTGGAGGTTCATCCTCAGGAAGTGGTTCGGCGGATCATACTCGGACAGCCATGTCTGGTCCCAGCACGTGATGCAACGGGTGGTCCCTGAGAATTTCCACTCGTTCATATTCCAGATGTCAAAGACGGCCTTCGTCGTCACCGGCCCGTCCCCGTCCTGTCGAAGATCAATGATCATCGGCAGAAGCGTGAGGTCGGTGTTGACCGTAACCTGGATCCCCGGCTTATCGAACGGTCCGGGCGGGTCGGCGTCATACGCATAGAAGTCCAACAGGAGCTTGTCGAAGACACTGTCGTAGACCGTGCCGTTCAGCAGCAGCTCAGACACGTTTTCGTCCGGATCATCCTGCGGCACCACATCGCCGAGGGCCACGTCATGAACCTGGAACGCATACGCGTTGTACTCCCATGCCGCTTGGTGAGCGTAATCCACGATCAGCGCATCACCCTTGAGGTGGTTCCACGCGATTTGCTGGCCGTTGGCATTCACAGCCCACGCCAAGACGAAGCCGCGCAGGATCCGGTTGCAGCCACCGTCGAGATCCGGACGTCCAGGCGGGAAACCGGGATCCAGGATCGGGAACGGGGATGTCCCCTTGGGCAACCCGGTAGCGGCTGACCAATAGGTGGGCTCGTTCGCAGTCAGCTCGATCATCACATCGACCGAGTTGCAGCCACCGAAGTGATCGCGCTCGCCGCAAGGCAATCCACCGTCCGGTGTGCAGAAGCACCCGTCATTCGGGCCGCCCTGGCATGCGTAAATTGCGGGCGGACCCGGATCTACAAAGACGCAATCCCCGGTCGGATCGGCCGGAAGGTACATATCACCATTTACGAATTGCATCTGGACGAGCACATCCTCCGGATAGTCATTGGTCAGGTCGATGAACGTGTCCTGGATGACCTGTCCAAACCGGTCCCACTTGATCTCGACCTTGGGGTAGACTAGAAGGCTACCCTTCTCCACGGAGCTCACACGCTCCGTGCAGTCCTGCGCCGTGGCTGGCATGCTCAGAACACCGGCGCAAACACTGCCCATCAGCATCAAAACCATGTTTCGTTTCATCTGATTACTTCTCCCGTCAAAAGCCTCTGAGCGTTACAGATACAGCTGCACAGCGTCGCCACACAGCGAACGCTGGACCAGCTCACCTCCTTCATTGCCTTCCCTTCTCGAATCCTACCCTCCTTTCTACCCCCGGGTTGCCAGCGTTTGCCGCTCCGCTGTCTGAAGCAAACTGCAGCCATGCGCTCCTTCTTTGCTCAGTCCCGTGTGCGCTTCGTCGCGAATTCCATCCACCGACAAGAGCTAGTCACAACCACGGATCACACGTAAACCCAATGCGAGAACTGGAGCCCCTCGTCCTCCTTCTCTGGGCACTCGCGCCGGCACCCTCGTCAGTGCCATCGCCACAGCATCGAGTACCGCGTGTGTTCTCGAAATCCCTCAACAGTTGCGATCTCTCGGCTTCCGGGGCTGGCTGCCGCTCTCAGCCATTCGCCACAATATGTAAATCCCCTGGGTTGCCGAACATCCGGTAACGTTAATAAGCTATGGGACGTTCTGCAAGGTCAAGACACGAAAAATCTATAGGTCGTCCGGTATATCGGACCCTCCGAAACGGACGCCCATCGTTATCGGACATGCGTTCGGCCAGCATCCTGAGCCGATTGACTTCGTCATCTTTTGTGCGTCCCATAAACGAAACACAAACACCTTACTTTTTCACTGGAAGTGACAATTTTGAACTTTTGCATTATGGCCGCCCAAAAGAGGCTCTTCGTCTGGGCTGCCCCATTGGAACCATTTTTTTACAAGAAGTTGCCTGGCGGTCGGCGGGCACGTCCCTCGAAAACGGCATGATCCCCATGACAGTAGTGCCAGCGTATGTCACCATGCCAGGTAGTAGTCTCGCCTGACCTGCCTTGTCACCATCGCGTGCGGGAAGACCTGACAATAGCACGCAAAGCCCACTGTGCTTTACGAACCACGGCAGCGGCACGTCCGCAACCGAGTTGTTACCTGCCGCGCGAGCATGCTCGTCTACATCGCTCAAAGCCTTCTTCACCGTGGACACGAGGAAACAGGCAAGCTTCCCTACGCAATTTCAGAGGACCCGAAGAGCCGCGAAGGTCGTGACGAGTGGCGATTGGCACCCTTGAACCAGAGCAGTACATGCGGAGAACACGCTAACAAAGAGACGGGGTGCGGTACTATGTTGGCATCGATCGAACAAGCGGCGATCTGCTACGGATGGCTGCAACTCTGACGGACACGAGTCGGCACGTTGAATGACAATACTCCGCACCGGTCGCGTCTCGGCCCCAGATTATCGTGCTTCAACGGCAATCATCGTTCGCCCGATTAACGCAGAACTGATCCCATCCCTCATTGCAGCAGACGGCGTCAACGTTACAGACCGTGTTGCAGCACGTTTCATTATCACATCCGGGCGATGCGTGGACCGCGAAACAACTGCCTGCCCCGTTGAGACACGCGGCAAAGAGTCCGCAGATCGGTTCAACCTCCTCCGCGCAGAGCTGATCCCACCCCAGAAGGCAGCAAAACGGATCGTGCTCGCAAACGTCCTGGCAGCATGCTACATCCTGACAGCCGGGTGTTCCGTTGGCGAAGAAGCAGCTGCCGCTACCCGGACTACACGCGTCGAATCCGTGGACCAAACCATCTGCCAGCTCGGCGCATACGCTGTCCCACTCGGTATCACAGCAGAAAAGATCGTACCCGCAGACCAGTCCGCAGGTGTCGCTGTCCTCACAACCCGGTGTCCCGTTGTCGAAGAAGCAGTTGCCTGTACCTGGACGGCAGGCATTGAGTCCATAGTGAGGGTCGCTTTCGCAAAAGAGCGTGATCAGTCCCTCTCCTTGATCACCTTCGTATCCGCCGATGCGAATCATGTACGATTCGCCCGCCGCTGCCGAAAACACGACGCGCGATGCTGGTCCCATCTGTCCACAATCGTCGTCACTGCACGCGATAGGGCCGGCGGCCGGACAATTGCAGTCATCGTACACCGCCATTTTTGTGTCATAGCTGCTTCCGCACAGGCTGGCGACAACAAGGTCGTTGCATGTCGCGGTGTAGCAGAACCAGATGTCGGATCCCACTTGCGTATAGTCAAAGAAGTCACACAGTCCTGGCTCGTTTGGTCCATCTGTTGTCGCACCCACGTTGCTGAATGGCGTGGTGCCATTAGTCACGCTGACCGGAGAGGCACAGCTATCGTGCGTTAGGCTGCAAGGTCCATCAGGTGGTAACGGCGCGGTGAAGTCACGGGAGAGGCTCGCAAACTGTGGCAGGTAAAGGACCGCAAAGCGCAGAGCGTAATCACTCAGGTCGACGTCGCAGTCGTCGTCCAGGTCCCAGAGTGGACGGCCTTCACCGTCGACATTCACACCCGTCGGCGTATGACAACAAACGTCCGTCGGATCCTCCACGCCGTCACCGTCACTATCCACAGCCACCGTAAGCTTTGCTGTGGTCATTATGACCAGTACAACCGCGCCAAATAGAAACTGTCTGGCAAGTGGCACGACCACGCTCCATCGAGAACTTCCCAAAACCTGCGACCCCCGATAATGCAGAATCTTAGGGGGTCGATCCCGCATTGGCTACCTTCCAGCCGTTTCATCGACGAGAAGGAGCCGAGGCGGCCAGCGATTCGAGTGGGGTGCCAGGTCTCCACAGGTACCCGTCGTTTGCCACGAGGCAGGCCGCCGCAGGCGCGAGCGGGACATGCTCGATGATCGCCAGGGGCGTCCGCTTTCGAGCCGCGTCCGACCGGTGCCGGCGACGCGCCCGACGGCTTCGTATCGCAATCGGGGCCTCCGCGGCCTGCCTGTCTCCGACACCGCGCCACAGCCGAGGGACCGCACCCGGTCACGCGGGCACAACAGTGCAATGAGCGAGGCAGAGACCGGCATGATTATCGGGCCGTGGTTCCGACACTTACAAAGTTGCTGCACAGTTCTGAACCAGAACTTTGCCATATAACGAAAGAGGCGAGGTTATCGGGCCATGACGGCCTCGCGGCGCTCGGAATGATGCGGGGCGAGTGCATCCACCAGCTCCCACCAATAGGTCCGATATTTCGAACACACTATCGTAACTTTTTTCAACTTGCGCTTGCACTGAGTTTCTTACCCAGTTAGCCTGTCCGGCAGAGTTGGCGCATTCGGCGCGCGTCTCAACATGTGGAAAGTCGGCCCAAGTGATAAATGCTGCACGCACGCCGGTGCATCCTGATGGAGAAAGTTATCGGCACCCGGGGAGCGATTGAGGACCCGTGCCTGTTTCTCGGAGGGAAGAAGTATGCTGTACACCTTGTATCACATCGAGTGCCTCGCTAACGACACCTTGCGCACGGGTCCGATGGGCAGGGCGTGTCGTCGGCGATCTATGGCCCAAGCGGAGAAGGGAGCGGAGCACCTTGCGGGTTCTCGGCGTGTCCGGATGGAGAGCCCGCGGCCGCCGCACGCAGTGATGAGATCCAAGCGCCGACGGCATCGAGTTGGGGAACTAAGGGTTTGTTGGAGGGTAGGAGGCACTACGCGTCCGGCAGCACGTTTCGACCGGGGCGTTAGTCCCTCTTAATGCTCAACTATAACAGTAAGTGGCAAACGCACGACCAGTCTTCGGACGTGTGCGCGAAGCTGGTCGTGCATTGAGATCGTACGTTGTACGGGTGTCGCTCGGGGCGCCGAGCGCTGTGCGGCATCGGTATCTCCACGGCAGCGTCCTGGGAACGTTGCAGGAAAGGAGCGATTACATGAATAGACTCGAACCATTTCATCACAAACACACTCTTAGGAGGGGCGCTTTGAAAAAAAGAGCGTACGCGACGTCGGTCGGCGCATTGTGCTTGGCGACCGGCGTAGCTCTTTGGGGCGTGTCGCCACAAGCGTTGGCTGGCCCCAGTCCCTGTTCGCTCGTTCGCACGTACACGTTGAACGGCGATTTCGATGAAGGCGTGTTCAATAACGTAAATCACGATGTGCCTCATCAGTTGCAGCTTAGTGAGACACCCGAACCCTTCCCCTTCATCTGGATCGCCGCTTCCGGGCGAGGAACCATTCTCAAGCTGGATAGCGCCACCGGCGACATCCTCGGCGAGTATCGGTCAGCACCCGATACCGTGGGTTTCCCCAACCCCTCGCGGACGACAGTCGATCAGCTCGGTAATTGCTGGGTCGCCAATCGCGAGGACGTTATGTTTTGCGATGGCGCGGACAAAGGATCGATCACCCGTGTCGGGCAAATCATAGGGGGAACGCCGGTTACTGGAGATGGCTTCCTTGATCCGGACGGTCAGTATCTCGCACCACCGTATACCTACAATACATGCGAGGATCGAGACAACGATGGCCTGATCAGGACCTCGAATGGGCTCGGCGATGTGCTCCCCTGGGGGAACGCAGCGGGCGAGGACACGTGCGGTGGTGTGGCAACTGCGGAGGACGAGTGCATCATCAACTGTACGCGCGTCGCAGGCACCGCTACACGAGCGGTTGCCGTCGACGCCAATAACGATGTGTGGGTTGGCGGCACCGGTAACCGCATCCATGAGAAGCTCGACGGGGTCACGGGTCAGCCCATCCCGGGTACTGCGTTCTCCGCGGATTGCGGTGGCTACGGTGGACTTATTGATGGCAACGGCGTGCTTTGGTCCGCCACCTACCCCACTGCGCCGTATCTCATGCGCGCCGATACCGCGGACATCGCGGGAACGCTTCAGTGCATTCCGATCGGACGCACCTCCTACGGTCTTGGGCTGGACCAGTTGGGCAACGTCTGGAACAGCAATTGGGACAGTAACAGTGTCATGAAGTTCGCGCCCGACGGCTCTATCCTTGGCACGTTCTCGACCGGAGGCGCCAGCAACGATCGCGGTGTCGCGGTGAGCCCGGTGGACAACCATGTTTGGATTGCCAACAGCGGTGGAAGCAACGTCTCCCGACTCGACAATGACGGCAACCTGGTCAAGGTCGTCGAGCTGGGCCCCGACGGAGTGCAGCCGACCGGCGTTGCCGTGGATGCTGATGGCAAGGTCTGGGCGACATGCTATAGCTCTGACACCGCCAAGCGGATTGACCCCAACGGCGGCGCCGACGGTTTGGGAGAAGTCGACCTTACTGTAGACCTTGGCTCGGGTGCCACTCCCTATAATTACAGCGACATGACCGGGATCCTCGCATTCCCAGGTGGCTTCGGCTCGTGGACCGTCGTTCACGACAGCTGCGCCGACGGGATTGAGTGGGGGGTCGCAACTTGGAACACCGAACTCTGCGCAATTCCGCACGAGCCGCCCGGAACCGGTTTGACCGTGGAGGTCCGGGCTGCCGACTCGGCGGCCGGTCTTGCCTCCGAACCTTGGTTCACAGTTGAGAATGGTGTCCCCTTCACCGGTCTGTTTGGTCGTTACGTTGAGGTGCGCGTTGGGTTTGAAGGCGTTCAAGACCCCTTCACAACACCGGTGCTATGCGATTTGACGATTAGTCCGCTCGGAGCAATCGGTCGCGCTCATCCCGGCTGTAACTGGGTCGACAACGTGATAGAGCTGACAGGCAATGAGCCGACCTACTGGTCCGCCGCGACTGGACAGCCCAAGGGCGTCTCCCCGTTCCCAGCTCTTGACCCGGGTGATCCGCCCGGACGTCCCGATCCGGAAGGGTCCTGGGAACGAGTCCTCCGTGGCTTCGTCGTTGCCTGGGCTGTCAATGCTGACGGTGAGCAGATTCGTTGGAACCATCTCAAGGGCGATGCCGTGGTGGTCAATTACCGAACCGGTTCAGCCTGGGAATATGGTGCCCACGCTTTCCAGGCACACGGTCCCGACCACGGTGATCCCGTAGGAGGACCTGGGGCACTCAATCTCGATGGCGCCGAGTACGACAGCGGCTTCAATCAGTTGCTGCTCGACTTCTACGCCGTCGGATCAATGGGTCTGTCCGGCAATCAATGGAAGGTCGATGTGGACACGGACTTGACGCTGCTGCCGCTCGATATTGACCTGCGGCAGGATCGTGAAGGTCCCACGATTACCAAGGCCAAGTTCGATATCTGGAACATGAATGAATGGAAGTTCTCCGGGACCGAGCGATGCATCACCTGTTGGGATCAGGCCCTGCTGGGCAACTATGATCCGCCCAACCACTTCCTGCTCAAGAACCTTGGGACTGACAAGGGGAAGGCTCGGATCGACGGTGTGGCCAGCACGGTTTGCCCGGATAGCATCGAGACACCGCTGCTTGCTGTGGCCATGAAATGGCTCATGTTTGATGGTGACGTTGCCTTTGCACAGGCAGGCATGAATCTCGTCGGTATGGGCAGCCAGCCGGGTGTGATCCTCTTCGACCCGAGCGACGGCCCGCCGCCGACCAAGATGCTGTCAAGCAGCAAGCCGCTTGGCCGGCAGACAGAGACCGGGATCGTCGAACGGCCGTACGGTGGTGCCGCAGCGGTGGATTGCCTGGCAAGGGTATCCGACATCCAGAAGGGCAGTCTCATCATCTTCCCGAAGGTCGAGCTGCGATGGGATGTTACCGGCAGGTTGATTCAGGACACGTTCTTGGATCTGACGAACGATTACCCAGCCGATGTACTGGTGCAGATGTACTTCGTGAACGGCGATCCACCGCTACCAGCTGCGGGGCCATGACGAGAGCAGCTTCGTCGCTGGAGCGGTTCTCGGAATCGCGTTCCGAGCAGCGGGCGTAGTGAATCCCGACGTTGTCGGGAGCCCGCGCGGATTCCGAGTACACCCGGATGCTCGCCGTCCGTAACATGCGTTACGCGAAAACACGAGACGCTGTAGATGCGACCGCGGCTGCGGAGTTTTTCGAGATCGTCTGAATCAACGTGTGCGATTCGGCGCCTCCGCTCCGAGCCCCGACCGTGACGGAGCGGACGTTCGACGTCGATGCGTGCGCGCGTTGGCGTACGATCGTTTAGCAGCGACTCCCCTCTCATCCCCCCTTGTTAAGGAGGGAAAGAGGGGGGGGACTGACGTACAAGAACGCCAAGAGCGCAGTGCGCTACCGCATTGTCACCAGACGGGCGGGACCGATCGATCGCCGATCGCCCCGCCCGCTTGGTTGTTTCGTGTCCCTTGTCTTTCATGCACCTTGATCACCGTACGCGACTCGGCATCAGCGCTCCGATCCGCGGCCATTCCGAGCCGCGACTGTGAGGGAGCGGACGTTCGACATCGACGCCCGACGCGTATCCGCGCAGGGTCCTTTAGTCCCGAGGCGGACCCGATTGAACGCCAACCCTTACGAACACGATGTCTGTGCCTCGTAACCGGCAGCCGCTGAATCCGCCTGACCTTCTATGGAGCAGGTTCAGGAAAAACGCGGCGACTTGCGGAGGCAAAACGGCTCTTACACTTCGCAGCGCATGTTGTTCGCGCCTCTGTCCTCATCCTTCCATTATTCACCATTCCCCATTCCGCCTTCATCATTCATCCTCCATCTCTCATCCTTCCGCCTTCGTCCTTCCTTCACGCGCTTGCCCGCACTGCTTCCCCTGGCGATCACCCTTGACGTTCTATGCATGGAGTTGTGCGCAATCGCGATCCACCTTTGAGGAGGGAACAAACGGCAACGCGAAAAAAAAGTAGGTTC
This sequence comes from uncultured Phycisphaeraceae bacterium, assembly GCA_964405925.1. Classification (GTDB taxonomy): domain Bacteria; phylum Planctomycetota; class Phycisphaerae; order UBA1845; family UBA1845. The sequence continues at coordinate 15,397 of CAYOQG010000127.1, forward strand.
TCCTCCAGATTAGTTACCAGCAAGCTTCCCCGGGAA
>CAYOQG010000128.1:0-15415 GCA_964405925.1 uncultured Phycisphaeraceae bacterium
CAAGCGGCAGGGAACCCGTATCGCCCATGAACACCCGTGCCGGGTGGCAGTTGTACCAGAGAAACCCCAGGCATGCCCCGAGTACGGCACCAGACAGGATGACCAGCTCGCCGCTTTTGGGAATGTGGTGAAACAGCAGCCTGTTCGCCAGAGGCTGCTCGCTGATAACGTAGGTGAGGATTCCGAACACCAACGCGCAAATGGCGACACATCCGCAGGCCAACCCGTCCATACCATCGGTCAGGTTCACGGCATTGGAAGTTGCCGTCATGACCAAAACCGTCACCACCATGAACGCCAGTGTCCCAAGCTGCAGACCTGACTTGTAAAAGGGGACGCTCAGGATCTTGTACGCGGGGACCTCGCCCGGTTCGACCAGCGAGCTGAGCACAGCGAAGTTGCTGTGTCCGTATTTGTAGACGTAAAACCCCAAAACTACGCCCAGTCCCACCTGAAACAGCAGCTTCTCGTACATCCTGAGACCGTCGCGGGTGCGTGAGCGTCGTGAGGCGGTAAGCTTCAGCCAGTCGTCCACGGCACCCAGCGCCCCCAGCCAGAGGAGACACACCAAGCCCATCTGCACGTAGAAGTTCGTTAGATCGGCAAACAGCACAACGGCCAACATGACCCCGGTCACGATCATGATCCCGCCCATCGTGGGCACGTTGCTCTTGTCCCGCGTCAACTCGTTGAGGGAGGCGTGGTCGAACTCGGGTCGATCGCCCAGCTTCCACTTCATCAACTGTCGAATCACGCGGGGGAGGGCGAATAGCGTCAGCAGAAAGCAGAACAGGGCGGCAACGGTCCCGCGAAAGAGCGTGTTCTCGTACGCGTAGTGCCTGCCTTCCAGTAACCAGGAGAGAAGGTGATAGAGCACCGAATCTCACTTTCCGTCTCAACGCGCCCACGGCGCGGGCTTAAACCACCTGGGCCACCGCCGCCTTTGCGATCGACTCTCGTTGCCATCGTCTGACCACACAATCAAGCTGCATGGCTCGCGAACCCTTGACCCATACCGTGTCGCCGTGTTGGCTCAATGCCATAAGCTCGTCACTAGCGGCACCGGCTCCTTCGCAGAGCACGATCCGGCTCCCAGGGTGCTGACGACACATTTCCCGTGCCGCCTCCGAGGTTGCCGGTCCCACGGCGATCAAGACATCGATGCCCGCGTCCAACGCACCGCCGACGATCTGTCTGTGAAACGCGGCACTCTCTAGGCCCAGTTCCAGCATGTCACCCATCACGAGGATCCGCCGACCTGCAGCCGCGCGACGAAGCGTATCGATCGCAGCAACCATGCTCGCCGGGTTGGCGTTGTAGGAGTCGTCAACCAGCGTTACACCATCGGCATGGAGCGTACGCGTGCGACCTTCAAGAGGCACGTAGGACCGCAATCGTTCGATGATTTGCTCGGGTGCGACGCCGAACCACCGGGCGACGGCAAACGCCGCGGCGGCGTTCGTAGCGTGATGCAGACCCGGCATCGGCAGCTCAACGCGATAGCGTCCGTCCAGCACAAACGACGTTCCATGAATGTCGCCAGTCGCACCGGCGACGCTAAGCTGTGCAACGGGATTTACGCCAATCGTTAGGACACGAGGACATGCTGCCGTGGAGAGATACGCCTCGATCTGCCGTCGATCGACGTTCACCACGGCGAGGCCGTGCGGATTCACGTACTTGAGCAAGGAAGCCTTCTCTGCTGCCACTCCCTCGACACCACCAAAGCCCTGCAGATGGGCCTCGCCGATCGAGGTGATCACACCGGCATTGGGAGCAGCGATCTCAGCGAGACAGGCCACCTCACCCGGCGAATTCGAGCCGATCTCGACGATCAAGTAGCGGTCGTGCGCATCGGCGGACAGCAGCGTCAGCGGCACGCCGATGTGATTGTTAAAGCTCCTCGGTGCAGCTTTGCCCGTGAACGAATCACATAGTATGTGATCGATCATGCACTTGGTGGTTGTTTTTCCGTTGGTGCCGGTGACCGCGACGACCACGGTCGCGATGTGCATCACGTTACGTCGGTAATGCGCCGCCAACCGCCCAAGTGCCCTTATGGTGTCATCAACGACGAGACACGGCATCGCGTTAGCCCCGCGGCCCGAGCTCAACAGGTCAACGCAACCTTTGTTGCACAGACAGGCAACGGCACCCTTCGAAGTCGCCTCGGCGATGAACTTGTGGCCGTCAACATGCTCGCCCGCAATGGCCACGAAAAGGTCATCCGCCTCAACCTGTCGTGAGTCTGTCACCACTCGCTTGACGTACACCGGGTCACCCTGTAATTCGCAGGTCGCCCCGACGGCGGTGACCACATCTGCAAGGGGCATCGAGATCATGCCACCCCCTCCGCGAGCGACTCAGCCTCCAGGAAGGATCGGGCCACCTGGAGGTCATCAAAGTCGAGAACATCCCTTCCAACAAGCTGATAGTCCTCATGCCCCTTGCCGGCGATCAAAACCGTATCACCCGGCCGGGCATCCGCAATGGCAGCTTCAATCGCTTGTCGACGGTCGATCTGCACGGAAACGCGACAGGTGGGAGAGCCCCCAAAACCCGGCAGAATCTCGTCAATGATCCGTTGCGGGTCCTCTGTCCTGGGATTGTCAGTGGTCACATACGCGACGTCGGCCAATCGCCCGACGACGGCGCCCATCCGAGGCCTCTTCGTCCTGTCACGGTCACCGCCACAGCCAAAAACGCAGATGACCCGGCCTGCGGTCAACGGCCCCAACGCCTGCAACACATTCTCCAATGCAACGTCCGTATGTGCGTAGTCGACGAGCACGGAGAACGGCCACCCGTCGGGTTCGGCCCGCTGCAAACGTCCTGGCACACCACTTGTACGCTCAAGCCCCCGACGAATCGAATCAGGGGCTATCCCGAGCACCTCCGCGGTCGCAGCCGCGGCCACGGCATTGGCCACGTTGTGCTGTCCCGGCAGCGAAAGACGCACCGCAACCTCGAACGATCGGCTGCGCAGAACGAAATCGCTTCCTTGCCGATCCACCGAGTGAAGCCGTGCCGTGACTTCGGCATCTTGGGAATCCAGACCGAAGGAGACAACTCGTCCGGGCAGGGTGCTGCTGAGTGATCTTCCAAAGGCATCGTCCTGGTTGACGACAGCCACACCGTGAGGGCAAAGCAAATCAAACAAGTGACGCTTGGCTGCCGCGTAGGCATCCATCGAAACGTGATAGTCCAAGTGGTCGCCCGACAGGTTCGTGAAGACGGCAGCGGAGAACGATAGACCGTCGCAACGCCGCTGGTCAAGTGCGTGGGATGACACCTCAAGAACACCGTAGTCCGCCCCGGCGTCTCGTGCGGTGGCAAGATGTTGACACAGACTCACGGCCCCCGGTGTGGTTAACGGTGCAGGCAGGCGTTTGCTGAACAGATCGTATTCGATCGTGCCGAGCAAAGCCGTTGAGCACCCCGCCTCCCTGAGAATCGATCGCAGCAACCAGGCGACCGTGGTCTTCCCATTGGTTCCGGTGACACCCACCAGCCGCTGAGCACCTCCTTGCTGCTCGCGTAGACCGTAGTAGGCGGCTGCCAACTTGGCCAGTGTGGTGGGGGTGTCCCCAACGCGCACGCGCACCACACCCTCGGGGACGGCTCGGTGACGGCTCACAACGACTGCAACCGCTCCGCGCTGGACAGCCGCATCGACGTACTGATGTCCATCTGCCGCGGTACCGCGAATCGCGACAAAACAGGCCCCGGGGGAGGTCGTCCGCGTATCGTCGGTAAGTGACGTGATGGTGACGTCCGAAGGTACACCTTCCGTTTCGGCTGCGAGGCCAGCCTGAGCGAACAGCTCCGAAAGCCTCCAACGCGGTTGTCGCGTACATACGTCTGGCTTGGTCATTACGGGGGCCAAATTCTACCGCCTAACTTCCACCTGTCATCCTGGGGAAGCTTCCTAAGCGCAGAGACCACACTAACCCGATGCTGTGCGATCTGTGATATTTTCAAATTTCACAGACCGATCGACGCAACGGATTCAGCCGGTGGTACTCCCAGATACGGCAATGTTTTGGCGATGATCTCGCCCACAACGGGTGCCGCCACGGTCCCGCCGTAGTATCCAATCTCTGCATTGGGGCGCCGAACCATGGCGAGGACCGCGATCTTCGGATCACTCGCCGGGGCTGCGCCAACAAAGAGACCGAGATACGCACCCGGCTCGTACCCGCTGCGGTCCACGCAAGCGAGCTTAGGAGTCCCCGTCTTGCCAAGGACGCGGTATGGGCCGGTCTTGGCACGGTGCCCACCTCCGTCCTCGACAACGGAAACCAGGATGTCCTGGGCGATGTAGCCGGCAATCTCGCTGGACACGGCTCGCCGAACGACCTCCGGCTGCTCGAAGGTCCTAAACACCGTACCGTCCGGCCCCAAGAGCGTCTTGATCAGGCGAGGACGGACCAGCACGCCATCGTTGACGATCGCCGCAAAACCAGTGATCAGCTGAAGCGGGGTGACCAGAATCTCGTAGCCGATTGGGATTGACGTCGTCGAGTAGCTGGTCCATCGGTGTAGGGGGTAGACGACGCCGGCGCTCTCGCCTGGGTACTCGATACCGGTCGGACGCCCGAATCCGAAACGGCGCACCGTTTCGTACAAGGCTTCGTTACCCATGCGTTGAGCGACAAACCCCATACCGATATTGCTGCTGTTGGTGATGATCCCCCGAAGGTCCAAAAAGCCATTCGGTTTGGTGTCGGTGATAAGCCGATTCCCGAACCGGTACGAACCCATCTGGCAATCGATCGACTCCGTCGGCGAAATGAACCCTCCCTCTAGGGCCCCACAAGCGATGAAGGGTTTGAAAGTGCTTCCCGGCTCGACGGGATCGGTCACCGCTCGATTGCGTCTCAGCCAAGCGCTTTGTGGTGTGAAAGGTCCATTGGGATCAAAAGTGGGCACGCAGGCCACCGCCAGAATCTCGCCGTCCGACGGTGACATGACTATGGCAACACCGCTTTCGGCCTCGAAGTGCTCGACGCTGCGTGCAAGCGCCTGTTCGGTGATCCGTTGTATGACTGCATCGATCGTCAGGACGACGTGGCCGCCGTCCACCGGCGGTAGCGACGCCCGTGGCCAACGCCCGAGGGCTCGTCGTCTGGCATCGCGGATTGTCTCTCGATGACCATCGCGACCGCGCAGATGGGCATTGCATTGAAGCTCGATGCCACCCATGCCGTCACCATCGCGACCGACCCAACCTAGCACCTGCGACATGGAGTTACCCAAGGGGTAGACGCGCTGCGCACGCTCGGTCAGACCTACCGCCGGAAGGTTCAGGGCCCGGACCGCCTCGGCCGTCACCGGATCAACACGGCTGGCAATGGGAACAAACCGCGATCCGTTCCGGTTGCGGATTCGTTCGGCGATCTCCGACTCTGGGATGTTCACACGGGGGGAAAGCTGCGCGGCGAAGCTGTCGACATCGTCGATCCACGCCGGATCGACAAACACGTCCGGAATATGACGGCTGAGAGCGACCATTCGCCCGCGGGCGTCGAGAATCATTCCGCGTCTTGCAGGAACCACGGAATACCCCCGATGCTGCTGATCGGCCATGGCAAGCAGTTGTGGCCCCATGGCGATGCTGATGTAAACGAGACGCACCGCGAGCGCCGCGAGGAATAAGCCCATCATAGTCAGCAGGATTGCACTCGAGCGACGTTGGATGCGATCGACCGATCTTCCTGAAAGAGTCATACGCATGTCACGATCACTCGAGCAAGCGGTCGGAGGCGAGCCGTAATGTCGTAAGAGCGGTGTCGTCCGCCTCTGGTGGAACAAGGCCTACCTGCCATGCTTCGAGGCGATCGCGGAGCTGCTGGGGAGCGTGCAGTCGGGCGGTCCTTGTTTGCAGCTCCCAGCGCTGACGACGCAGGGCGATCCAGTCGGACTCGATCCGAAGTGTGCGAGCGGCAGACCTTGTCTGCTCAACGCGCAGGTGGACAGCCAACAGGGCCATCGCGCCAAGCGCCAGCAGGACCACGCAGACTCGCGGCACGTTCACGGTCGAGCCCCTGTCGTGGTTGCGGTTGTTGCGGTCGCGTTGCCATGCGGTATCTTAATCCGAACACCATATTGGATTCGATCCGGATTGGGAAACTTGTCCTTGTTCAGCTCAAAAAGTTCGCGCCATCGGCTCGCATCACCGAGTTGCTCACGCGCGATGCTGACGTATCGGTCATTTCTTTTGACCTGATACCAACGGAAAGCCGATGGCGATTCCCGGCTCGGGCTATCGCGACGCGCGACAGGCGTGTTGGCGGGCGCGTCTTGCGGGCCCTGGTCATGAGGATCCGCGAAACCGGCAAGAACCGGCAACATAAGCTCCGCCCCGACAGGCAACAGATCCGGGCTCGAGAGTGTTGACCGGTTGGCATGAAAGATGGCGTCAATCACGGTCGAGGAGCGCGTACCGTAGTGGGCAAATGCAATGCGTGACAGCGTGTCGCCCGCCTCAACCTTGTATCGATGGAAGTCCGCGGGGTGTGATCCGGGTTTGGTGGGAGACAGAGTCCTCGCGGGATGCTTGGTGGCAGGAGGTTTCGTGTCGACAGAGGCAGCGGGGGAGGGCGAGTCCTGTCTCATGCCGCCGGTTGCCTCAGCCTGTCGCACGGCGTTTGTCGTGCGTTGATCTAGAAGCTCCTCGAGGGCGCGGCGGCGCTGATCCCAATCGCCCATCCCCGCGTCTTCGTCGCTCGCCATGGCCCCGTGTGGACTCGTTGCCGTTCCCGCGGTCTGCGTCACAGTCGACGGTGCCTGATCCAACTGCGTCGTCCCGGTGCCAGCCGGTTGCTCTTCGGAGGGTCGCAGGGTGGACGAATGGAGCGGTCTTGTCGGAAGGACAATCTCGCCACCACTGGCCGGCGGGTCTAGTGGGTTATCAGACGACTGCACGCGATCAACACGCACAGGATGCGAGGCGGAGACGGGCGGAGTGGTCAACGCCTCCCGGTTTGAAGGTCGTTCGCCTCGTGTGGTTGGACCCGGATGAACAGCCGTGCGGGAGCCCGGCTCGTGGGCAGCCTGCTGCACATCCACGCCCTGATCCGTGAGGTAGGGCCAATGCGTTATCGCCTGTTTCTGGCGCCCTCCGTTGGCAAGGATGATGGCGAAACAAATGATAAAAGCCAACCCGGCGAGCAGCCCAACCTTTGTCTCGCGTGCCATGGGGCGACGGCCTCCTCGATGCAGGAAATATGCACTCAGTTTGTCATCCCGCCTCAGGCGTGCCCTCGGGAAGCCGCATCGCCACCCGAAGCTTCGCACTGCGTGATCGCGGGTTCGACTTTCGTTCCTCCGAGTCCGGAGTAAACGGCTTTTTCGTCTCTATGCGGTAGACCCCCTCGTTCTTCCGTCTTCTAAAGTCCAGTTTGACTGGTCTGTCCTCTCCACTGTGAAACGTAATGATGCCGATCCGTCCGCCGGGATTGAGGACCGTCGGGGCCATCTCTAAGAAAGCCTGCAACAACGGGATCTCGTCGTTGACCGCCATGCGGAGCGCTAAAAACGTCCGCGTGGCGGGGTGTATCTTGCTCTTGCGCGAAGCCGGATCGACACCCACTGCAGCGGCAACGATGTCCGCCAGCCGGCGAGTCGTCGTGATTCGCCGGGAACGCCTCGCTTCGCAGATCCGCTTTGCGATCCTTCGTGCGGCGAACTCCTGAGCGTTGCGATACAACAAATCGCCGAGTTCCTTCTCCTTGAGCCTGTTTACAAGATCGGCTGCCGTGTCCTTCCAGCTTGGGTCGATTCGCATGTCAAGCGGCCCGTCATGTCGGAAGGAGAAGCCGCGATTCGGATCATCCAGCTGCGTCGAGCTAACCCCAAGGTCTGCGAATAGCACGTCCACCGTAGCCAGCCCGAGCGTGCCAAGCACCTCGCGAACGTCGACGAAGTTCGCTCGATGCAGCTCCACTCGGCAAGGGAGGTCCGCGAGGAACTTGCAAGCCTCGGCAAGGTTCGCGGGGTCTATGTCGACGCCGATCAGCGTCCCGCCCGAGCCAAGCGACTCGGCCAACAGGCGCGCATGACCACCTAGACCGACAGTCGCATCCAGCACCGTCTCACCGCGCTGCACCGCAAGAAGGTCGCAGACCGCCCGGGCCAAGACCGGTGTGTGGCCGGCCGGCTTATCCACTGCTGTCGTCCCACGCCAACAAAGTCAGGGGTCCGTCACACCTCCGTGGCGACACACTCACCCCCAACCCGGTCAGGCACATACGTCGCGGAACAACCCGCGACGTGTGGAGATAGGGCGACGTGTTCAAACCGATCGCCGGCACCTCGTAGCCGTCGGACCCGATCCTCAAGAATCGCGACATCGCGCGAATCAACGCCGTTTGACCGGTTGACCGACAGCAACCGCCGCTGCACGCGCCGCACAAGGCGATCGGGGCTGGCTTCCACGTCACAATACCTCCATCGTACCAACCGAATCCTGCAGCGAGGCGATTCCTTTCGCTTCTTCCGCCGCAGTGATGTTGGCCCTTCTCAAAACGAGAGCACAACGTAGGGGCGCGGATGAACTCAGCATCACCCTCCTTGATGATCGGCAGCGCTGTTACACCTGCCCCACAGTCGGACCCGCGCCGGCCGACTCTGCCTGAGTGTTACAGGCCTCAGGAACCTGTCAGACCGCGCCAGTACTCCACTCGCTGCGACAACCGGCTCCGTCCGGCGCGCAGACACCTACGTCTATCAGTGCTATGGTTCCCCCGGCCTCCTCCGGAGGAAGCCCTGCCAATCAGGCCACTCATCCCCCTCCCAGTCGATCCCAATTGACCTTTCCAAATCCTTGCGACTCCAAATCTCAATTCGGTTCTTCTGACCAACAAGGAAGACCTCGTCGTCAAGCCGGGCCATCCGCCTGAGGCGATCGGGAAGCACAAACCGCCCCTGCTTGTCCAGTTCCACACGCGACGCCAGGGCGTAGAATTGGAGTTCGAACCGGCGAGACTCGGGGCCAGGGATGAACTCGGTTTCCATACCGTCGGACACGGCTTCGAATCCCCGATCCGTGTAAAGAGCCAGCGTCCCGCGATGTTCGCCGAGCGTGACGTATAAGCCATCGCCGTCCCGCTCCGGATCGATCGCAGACCGAAGCTGCGATGGAAGTTGAATCCGGTTTTTGGGGTCGATTGTGCGATCATACTGGCCTGTGAAAATCCGCATGAACGCCTCTATCGTCGCTCCACTTTATGGGATTAATCGACACAATCTACCACTGCGACCCACCAGCGCCAACAAAAAAACTCAAAAAAAGTGGGCGGTACACCTCGCTCGCGGTCGGCCTCAGAGCTGGCCGTCCGATGGCCATCCACATCTGGTGCCCGCCCCCATGCGTCACACCATCCGTCGAAGCGACGCGCAGACCCGCAATGTTTGCACGTTCGCCCCAGCCCAACGGATCGGGATCTCGTAATCACCTCATCCCTCGGGGGCTCGGCCCAGGAAACGACCGCCAACCGCGTTGTGGCGATCCGCTGCCCGACGCGCACGTTTGTTCGGTGGATGTTAACCTTATGAAGCTCTCGCAGACGGCGTGTCGGCGGCGTCAACCGCAGGGGTGAATCTCGTCGTAGATGCCTGCGTACGCATCGAGCGTACCATCGAAATGCCACCTATCCGTCACTACATCGGCAGCGCGGCAGCCGAGGCGCTGAGCCAACTTGCGGTCACGCATCAATCTCCCCATCCCGGCTGCCAGAGCATGAGTGTCACCATACGGCACGATCAATCCGCTTTCGTGGTCATCGATCAGATCTCGACATCCCGGCACGTTCGTGGTAACGATCGGACAACCTGCTGCCATTGCCTCGAGCAACGCGTTGGGAAGCCCTTCCGTCCGCGACGGAAAGGCGAAAACATCGGCTGTCTTGAGCAATGAAGGAACGTCGTCTCGCGATCCGAGAAGACGAACGTATGCTGCAAGCCCCCACTCCCTGATCTGGTTGTGCAGGATCCGGCGCATGGGGCCGTCACCAGCGAGCAACAAATATGCCTCACCTTGACGCAAGACCTCGCGGAACGCCCGGATGAGGATGTCAAGACCCTTCACGGGATCCAGTCGGCCCGTCCAGAGGATCAGTGGCCGGTCCCTCGGCACCCCAAGCGTCGTGCGCTCAACCGGTTCGGCCTGCTGTATCGGGACAGGATCGATCCCGCCTCGCACCAGGCGAAGCCGACCACGCGGAATCCCCGCACGTTCATGCAAGTGCTCGATGACGGAGGGTGAATTGCCGATCGTCGAGCGGCACTCCCAATAGGTGAATCGGTCGACCAGCAGATGCCATCGACGCTCCACCTCCACGGTTTGTATCTCACAGATCACTCGCTGTTCATCGAAACCAGCCCAACGAGCTGCGCATCGCGCCGCGAGATTCGCATGGAAGAGTAACGAATGAATGATATCAGGCTGGTCCCCTTTGAGAATCCGGGCAAGCCGTGGGACCACCCTCCAATCCCAACCACCACGCCCTTGGCAGGTTCGCACTTCGATTCCTGCCTCTGTAAGCATCCGGCCGACCGGACCCATGGGAGCCAACGAGACCACGGACGGAGCAAATCCACGAGTGCCCATCGCACAGGCAAGGCGATAGAGGTGCAGAGGAACACCTCCCCGCTGAAGGTCGGTAATGACGTAGAGAAGCCTGGTTGGAGACGTCTTGTTAATAGTCCTTCCGCGCAAACGTCCACATCGCCAAGATCACGATGACGGCTTCAAAGGCAAGCGACGAGCCAATCGTGTGCAGGGCGCTGACACCGCGACGCCTGGCCTCCAGGTCGCGAGCCCGTTGAATGAGGTCCGGGTCTTCCTGGGCAGATTCCGGCATAAGATCGGCCCCCGATCCGGCACCGGTCCAACGCTCGGTCAGATAGGCGATGTCCTGGGTCTTGGGGAAAACCCACCGCATGGTCCTGACGGTATAGTACACCATGCGCTGCTCTTTCCACCGCGGATACAACTCCAGGGTGTCATCGAGGGTCTGCACGCCGAAAAACATGACCCACGCCCCGATGCTCAGGAAGATCGCCGCGATGGCGCTCCGCGTCGTCACGGCTGCCCACACCGAGATGCAATAGAGATAGCTGAACAGAATCACGAGCAGCGGGATGATAACCAGGTAGCCGGGTAACCACGTCCCCCAGCGAATCCCCATCACCAAAAACGTCAGCACCCCGAAGAACGAAGCTTGCAGAAAAACGAACATCATGCTCGCAACGTATCTTCCCAGAAACAATTTCGCCCGTGACATCGGCTTGGACACGACAACGTCAATCGCCCCGTGCTCGATGAAGGCGGTGAAGAAGTTGGCGGTAGCGATGATCATCAGCATCAGGCCGATCCAGCCGACGACGAGATCCGCGATGACAACGGCGATGCTTGCGATGTTCGCCCGACCGTGCTCCACGTTGGGGTTGTACAGATCCGTGTCCAGTTCCCACATCCCGAACATCAAGTTCACGTGCGTGGGCTCGAAACCGACGCAGAACATCGTGGCGGCCACAAGCACTGAAATGACCACAAGCACCCAGAAAATCTTGCGGTCGAGCGACTCGCGAAAGCTGTCGACAATCAGGGCCCAAAACTGCATGAACGAATTCGTCCCCTATTGGCTGCCACTGCGGCGTACCGCCGGTCTTGCCGTTGGCACGGCCGATGATGGCGCAGACTGACCCGCCAACACCTCGACCAGGATATCTTCCAGGCTGAACTTGTGTGGTTCCACCGCCTCGACCAGAATGTTCGCGCTTCGCAGCAGATCGATCACCTCGTTGACCTTCCTCATCCCGGGCTCCGACAGTCTCATGACGCTCCCTTCGAGCGAGGCACCCAACGCTGCAAGCTTGCTTCTTAAAGGCTCAATGTTGCCCGAGAAGGTGATCCGGTATTCGACGGTGTGCTCGGTCAACTCGCTGAGCGTGCCTTGCCGGGCGACCAGACCCTCGACCAGGATGGCTACCCTATCGCACACCCTTTCCAACTCGCTGAGCAGATGGGAGTTGAGAAAGATCGTCTTTCCCTCACGTCTAAGCTCGCTCAAGAGCTCCCGGACGTCGCGGCGCCCGACGGGATCAAGCCCGTCGGTTGGCTCGTCCAGCACGACCAACTCTGGATCGTTCATCAGTGCTTGGGCAATCCCCAAGCGCTGGACCATGCCCTTCGAGTATTTGTCGACGCGGGTATTGCCCCACTGTGCCAGGCCGACGATGTCCAGCAGGCGGGCTGCGTTCACCTTACGACGTGCTCGCGGCACTTTCGCAAGAGCGGCATAATAGTCAAGCAGTTGACAGCCGGTCAGATAACCGGGGAAGTGCTGGTTCTCCGGTAAGTAACCTGTAACGGCCAGCTTGCCGCGATGGCCGATCGGCCGGCCGAGGATCGTCCCCATCGCGTGCGTCGGACGAACCACCGTCATCATGATCTTGACGAGTGTCGTCTTCCCGGCACCGTTCGGACCCAGCAACCCGAAGATCTCACCACGGCCCACCTGAACGTTGACACCGCGCAGGGCGTGAATCTTCTTCCCATAGACCTTGCGCACGTCGATCAAGTCGACAGCCCAGTTTGTCATTTCGGTCACGCTGACCATGGCGAACCTCGACGTCGCACAACTTCGTCCGCGACAGCCGCAACGGTCGATTCCGGCTCAAGGTCGATCCATTCGGTCTCGCGGAACCGCTTGAACCACGTCCGCTGCGCCTTGGCGAACTGACGGGTGTTGATTTTGATCATTTCGATGGCATCCGCAAGGGACACCTTGCCCTCGAGGTGTTCGATGATCTCCGCGTAGCCCAGAGCTTGGCTCGCGGCCGTGCTGAGCGGTTCCGTCTCACCCAGCAGCGACCGAACCTCGTCGACCAGACCTTCGTCGATCATGTGATGGACACGGGCGTTCGTACGACGGCTTTGATCCTCGCGATCGCGGCGTAGACCGATCAACATGTAGTCATATCGGGTCCGGCCCTGATCCCATTGAGCCTGGAGCTTGCTGATCGGCTGGCCTGTGAGTTCATAGACCTCGAGTGCTCGAACGATACGGCGGAGATCGTTGGGGTGGATGCGACCGGCGGCCGCCGAGTCGATCTCCGCCAACCGCTTATGAAGCGTGTCCCGTCCGTACTGCAAGGCTTCTTTCTGCAGTCGCTCCCGGATGGCCGGGTCCGCACCGGGACCCTCGAACAGACCTTCGGTTAAGGCTTTTAAGTAAAGCGGTGTCCCCCCCACGATGAATACGGGTTTGCCACGGGCTTGGATGTCGGCAATGGCTTGCCCGGTGAGCTCGACATATCGTGCCACGGAAAAATCTTCCGAGGGCTCGACGACGTCGAGCATATGGTGCGGGACTTGGCGACGGGTTTCTGCCGAGGGCTTGGCAGTCCCGATGTCCATCCGTCGGTAGACCTTCATCGAATCGAGACTGACGATCTCACCCCCCGTCCGCCGGGCACATTCCCGGCCAACACCCCCCTTCCCGCACCCCGTGCAGCCAATGATGAACGTCAGCGGCCTGCTTCCCATAGCATCTACGTCGGTCTCATGCGCCGATTCGCTTGAGGCGTGGCACACTTCGGGACTGCGTACACTGGGTCATCGACGCATCGCCTGCTTCCCGTTATCCTATCCGCCGTGGCGGGGCGATGACCACCGCACGGACTCAATCATCCAGAAGCGCGGTCTCAATGAGTTGGCGCCAAGACAAATGGAAATGGGGACGCGACAAGTACCCATACACGTCCATTTTGTTCGATCGATGTCCGGCGGGAGAACCACGCGGATTCTGGGCGCATCTTGGGGGTTTGCGCGTGACGGTTCGAGCGACTGGTTTGGCGGCCCTCGCGCTGTCGGTTGCCATGCTGGTCGAGATCATTTCCAAGTTTGGCTGGGGATCGCGACGGATCAGTGGAAGCATCATTTTGCCATTCTCGGTTGTCATCATCGTGCATTCGCTGGTCGTGGCGTTCGGGTTTCGCTTCGCCCGTGGGCGTTTCAAGCGTGATCTGATCCGGAACGACTGGCGAATTTGTATGGCGTGCGGGTACAACCTTCAGGGATTGCCAGATCATCACAGCTGTCCGGAGTGCGGAACGGAGTATGACGTTGACGCCCTCACACGAGATTGGCAGGCCTGGCTTGAGCGGCACGTGGTCTACGGTGACAAGATATAAGTGGGGCGACAGAAGAACCAGTCGCCCGGTTCAGCGGACCACTCCATTCGTACACCCAAGGAACAACAGAGCGATCAATGACCCGTCCTGTGTTCTTGCCCCGGGGAGCATGCCCTGTCCCTTCCCCGATAGCAAGGGCGGATGACCGCGGTTACTGTTCAACATCCCAGCACACCTTCGCGCAAGATGTTATCGCGCGTAGCGCTCGGGTTAAGTTACAGCTCCCGCAGGTGAAAGCCCCCATCCGTGTGGAAGACGGTTCCGGTGCTGAAGGGGAAGTGTCCTTTGGCGATGGCCGCGACAGCCAGGGCAACCTCTTCGGGCTTGCCCCAGCGATTGATGGGAGCCATCCCCGACGCCAGCTTGGCATTGTAGTAGTCGCGCACGTGCTCGACCTTCGTCATGTCGGTCTCGATCAGACCGGGGCTGACCTCGTACACGTTGATCCCGTACTCCGCCAGTCGAACGGCAAAGAGCTTCGTCACCATGCTGAGCCCCGCCTTGCTGATGCAATACTCACCATAGTTCTTGGCTGTCGTGTACGAACGGAGCGATGAGATATTGACGATGGCTGCGCGATCGATCGCCTTCTCCTGGATCAGCCAGATCATGGCCTTGGCGACTCGTTGCGTCAAAAAATAGGGGGCTCGAAGGTTGGCTTCCAGAATGCTGTCAAAGCTCTCCTCCTCCGTTTCGAGGATGTCCTTGCGTACAGCCGGGGCGACGCCAGCATTGTTGACCAAGAGGTCAATCCGCCCGAAGTGCTCCATGGTGAACTGGACCAGCAAATCACGGTGCGACCTGGCAGTGACGTCAGCCTGGCATATCTCGACCGGCACCCCGATTTTCTCGATCTGCTGCCGCGTATCCTCAGCCGCTGCGAGGTTCTCATTGAAGTTGACCAAAACCGCATAACCGGCGCTGGCAAGCTCAATGCTAATCGCCCGACCGATACCGCGCGAGCCGCCAGTCACGAGGGCCACTTTCTGCTCAATCATGCGTCGACGTCTCCACACACTGCCCGGCACCACACCACGTTACTATACCGAGCCGCACCCGCACCGTCACCCACAAGGCAGGAAGCTATAACCCGATCGTTAAGATCGGCTGCGAAGGCGACGCAGTAGAGCAGCAGAATGCGAGCGGCTCGGGCAAGAGAGCGTGCGCAGAAGGAAACCGGACAGCTCCAATCGCTGCTGACCGGTTAACGCAT
>CAYOQG010000129.1:0-15403 GCA_964405925.1 uncultured Phycisphaeraceae bacterium
TGACCATCACCGGGGGGATGACGTATGAGGCCAAGTTTCTATAGGAGAGCTGATTTATGTGCCATGGAGTTAGCGTTAGCGGGCCACGGTTGCAGACGACCAGACAAATAAGTCAGACCAATAGACGTCTCGAGTTCCAACCATCGAACCCCTCCTTCCACCCCGTGGCGAGACCGAGACGGAGTGATGAAGCGCCGAGCCTCTTGCCGCCGTACCGCGTCGGTAGCATGATCACCTGTACGGATTGTCACAACAGTGACAGCTCCCGCTTTGCCGGTGGTACGGGTGCGAATGGGCCGCATGGCTCGCTTTTCGAGCCGCTTTTGGTCCGCAACTATGAGACGGAAGACTCCACCTCGGAAAGCGCCGAGGCGTACAACCTTTGCTATCAATGCCACGATCGCAACAGCATCCTCGGCGACGAAAGCTTCTCTCGGCATCGCCGACACATTGTTGACATCCGCGCACCGTGTAGCGTATGCCACGATCCCCATGGCATCTATCGTGGACAAGGCAACGCGAGGAATCACAGCCATCTGATCAACTTCGACCTCTCGGTGGTCTCACCGGCTGATGGCCGGATTGAATATGAGGATACGGGACGATTGTCGGGGACCTGCACGCTGACCTGTCACGGATTCCCGCACGTGAGCTTCCCCTATGTGGGTACAGCCGTCGGGGGTGTGGCTGCCCGTACGACTGGCCTTGGGCAAGGAGCCGGGCGATGAACCGGATTAGAGTAGTTAGCTTGATCGCGATTCTCTCATTGGCGATCCTGGGCGGATGGGCCTGGGGTGACATCAAGGGCTCAAAACACGACTTCAGCAACGAAGCGTGGTCGGGTGGAAACCCGTGCAGCGTCTGCCATGCCGCGGAGAGTGAAGAACCTCCAGCGGAGGCACCCCTTTGGGATGAAAATGCCGACTTGAACCGAACCTTTGGGATCCCGCTCGATCAATCGAAGAAGGCTGGAGTGGGTACGACGCTCTGCCTTCGCTGTCATGATGGAGCGATCGCTCGTGACACCCTCGGCAGTACCAAACGCGAGCGGTTCGCCAGTAAGGAGCATCCGGGGCTCTTCGAAACCGGTCACAAGACGAGCGAGCATCCCGTCGGTGTCGATTACCCGCTTTACAAGAAGGGGTATCGGCCGGTGGTCTCGGTGCTCGCGAAAGGCACGGTGTCGCTGCCGGATGGGAAGGTCGAGTGTGTGTCCTGCCACGATCCGCACGACATGACCGGGCTCGGCCACATGCTCGTGGACACGAACGCTCGCAGCAAGCTGTGTTTGACTTGTCACAGAAAGTAGCGGTTGATCTGCTGCGTGAATCGTACCAAACGTGTGTTCGCAACACGCGCCTTTGCGCACCTGTTGCCCTGGCTGCAGCGGTCCCGTTGCTTTCGCTTGCCGGTTGCGCGTCTGCACCGATCACGGCTGATCCGGTCTACTTCCCGCCTCCGCCGGCGCAGGCCCGTGTCGTTCACCTGAAGTCCTTCAACCGTCTCAACGAGTTAGTGCCAGCCCGTGTCAGCTTTACCGAGGCTCTGCGCGGCCGATCGGTCAGTCCCTTTGTGAACACACCAGCGGGCATCGCTTATCGGCAGGGTCGTCTATACATTTGCGACACGGATGACAATGTCGTCCATATTTGGGACCTGACCACGGGCCAGGCAAGACGAATCGGTTTGGGCGAGGATTCGGCGCTTGGCAAGCCGGTAGCTGTGGCGGTCAATGATCAGGGAACCGTGTTTGTCACAGACACCGGTCGGGGGGAGGTTTCGGTCTTTGACGGTTCTGGCGTGCGTGTGGATCGGCTTCGGCCGCCCCATCGCGAAAAGTATCGCCCGGTTTCTGTCGCGGTATGGCACGACCGACTCTTTGTCACCGACGTAGAGGCGCATGTCATTGACGTTTTCTCCATCAACGACCGCAAGCACGTCGCCAGCTTTGGCGGAATCGGCAGCAAGACAGGTCAGTTCTATTTCCCCATGGGCGTAGCCGTGGACGCGACCGGGCGGATCTTTGTGTCAGACTCGATGAACTCACGCGTTCAGCTGTTCGGTCCTCAATACGAGTCGATACTGGCCATGGGGAGACCGGGGAATCGCTACGGCGACATGGGCAAACCGAGACATCTCGCCGTCGGACCGGACGGTGTCGTCTTCGTGGCAGACGTTGAATTCCGTCACGTCCATCTGTTCAACACAAAAGTGCAGTTGCTCATGCTGCTCGGCGGTCCCCAAGACAAACCCGGTGGTTCGCCCATGCCGGTCGGCATTGCTGTGGCGGACGAACTACCGGACCGTATCGCGTCGCTCGTACCGGATGATTTCGAGGCCCGCTATTACCTGTTTGTATCCAACACGGTAGGCGCCAAGCGCATTGGCCTCTATGCCATCGGTGTGGCCCGTTGACCGATTAGACCATTCTACGGTATTGGGTAGCGAGTGTAGCGCCGCTCCTCGTGGGCAGCGTCCGGTAGATCCTTTCGTCTCCCACAAGGCGTGACGCCACACAAAAACGGAACATGGTCAAAAGGCGAATGGATGCGCTATCAGCGTCAACTGCATGAGGCCACAGCGCCCGCTGCGGCACGGAGGTCGCTGGCGCGGTGCGTCTTCTCCCACGTGAAACCGTCACCTTCGCGCCCGAAGTGGCCATGGCGAGCAGTCTCAAAGTAAATGGGATGACGCAGGTCCAGGTACTTGATGATCTGGGCCGGTTTGAGCGGGAACACATCGCGGACGATGCGCTCCAGGCGACTCGGCGAGAGCTCGCTCGTGCCAAATGTCTGGATGTTGACACTGACAGGTTCCGCCACGCCGATTGCGTAAGCGAGTTGCACCTCGCATTCTGTTGCCAGTCCGGCGGCCACGATGTTTTTCGCAATATGCCGCGCCATGTAGGTGGCCGAGCGATCGACCTTGGTCGGATCCTTGCCGGAAAAAGCGCCGCCGCCGTGCCGGCCTCGCCCACCATAGGTGTCGACGATGATCTTACGGCCGGTCAATCCGGTGTCTGCAAAGGGGCCACCCTCGACGAATCGGCCTGTTGGGTTCACGTGCACGGTGATGTTGTCTGTTGGAAACTGAGGACATTCGCTTGCGAGGATAGGCTCAATGACATCGGAGCGGATTTGACCTTGGGCGACCTGTGTCATCTCGCCACTGGTTGGATCGACCACGCCTTCAGTATGCTGAGTCGAGATGACTACCGTTTGGATGCCCACGGGAGCCCCGGCCTCGTACGCAACGGTCACCTGCGATTTGGCATCGGGGCGCAGCCAGTCGATCCGTCCCGATTGTCTCAGCTCTGCCAGGTGCTGCACCAGCCGATGCGCGAGTTGGATCGGCAGCGGCATCAAGGACTTCGTCTCGTTACACGCGAACCCGAACATCATCCCCTGATCGCCGGCACCTTGCTCCCGGCCCTCGCGTTCAGTCACACCTCGGCTGATGTCCGGCGATTGACGATGCAGCGTCCGAAGCACCGCACAGCTTTGAAAGTCGAAGCCGATGGCTGGGTCGGTATAACCGATCCTCCGAATCGTATCCCGGACAGTGTCCTCGACTTGGTTCAGTGCGTTCAAAGCGGCCTGGGTGTGGACGGTCACCTCGCCGGAGACAACGACCAGACCGGTTGTGACGAGCGTTTCAATGGCGGTCCGAGCGTTGGGGTCGTGCTCGATGAGGCTATCGAGAATCGCATCGGAGATTTGGTCCGCGACCTTGTCGGGGTGACCCATAGAGACAGATTCCGACGTGAACAAGTGTGCTGAGTCCGAATCGTTTCGCCGCACCTTAGTGCTCCTCTGTGCTTAGAGATCCCATTCCCACGGCCTTGATCCGATGCATCTTACGGTACCATGCGGTGTTTCGCAATGTGGCAGTCCGACAGGAACATCGACGGCGAGGTCCCATGGATGCGGCGCTCCTGAGGTCTCGGAAGGCGAGCGGCGCGGTGCCATGCCAACCAACAACCATGTGAGTTTTCGCTTAGGCGGCCGTAACTGCTCCCAAGCACGTTCGTGGGCTCGCCCGCCGTTTCTGTGGGAGCCAAAGACCAGTCTCACCGTCGCCCATATAACCCATCCCGCGGGGCGATCTTATTGAGTCGCGCCTGGACCTCCCCGCGGATACGTATCCGGAGCATCAAGCGGCGGAAGAACCGGGCCTCCGCCAATGCTGCCGCATACTGCTCATGCTCCTCACGCCGGATCCGTTCGATCTCCCCGCGGACGATTCTCTTGCGACCGTCGGCAACGATCCTCTTTTAATACTTGTCAGCCATTTCCAAGGCGCTGTTTGCGCATGTACCGTCGTACTGCTCCCGGGAAACAATCGCTACTTAGCTGATGATCTCCCGGATTAGCATGAAAGCCTCCGCGTATCGCACGCCCATAGCGTGACCGCGGGTAACACTTAGAGCCCGCAATCCTTCAATTGACCGCTGATGCGGTGGTTGTTGGATCTGCGACGCATACATGGCACATGCTGCGAGTTTCTTCTCGATAAACGGGGTGATATCCACAAAAACATTCGGCACAAACGCGGGTGTCATGGGTGGTGCATACCAGTCGGTCTCCGAGACGGTTTCGTAGACCAGGATGCGCCGTGGATAGAGTGCTCCGGTCGGTCGGCTACTGACCATGGCAGCCTGGAAGACGAGCTGGTGATCTCGGTGCACGTCCCCGGGATGTGGCAGATAGAGCACGTCCGGCTTGACCTTCGCAAAGATCGATTCCAGTGCCTTATTGATGTCGCTGCCAGGGATGGCGTCGAGCCGGGCGGCGGGCAAGTCGAGAAAATGCGAACCGGTGATACCGAGATACGCATGCACCTGGCGGGCTTCCGTCTGCACCCGCTCGACCTGCTCGGCTCCAAAGCGAGACTCCTCACCACGGGTGCAGATGGCCACGTGCACGGAATCACCTTCAGCCAGGTGGCGAAGGATCGAGCCGCCAACACCGAGGACCTCGTCATCGGGATGGGGGGCTAGGACCAACGCGGTATCCATCATCGAGACTCCTCGTTACGCGGTTTTGCCGTCAGCACCGTGCCCACGGTGCCCAAGGCCCGAAGCTCAGACTCGGGGCCGCCCTCGACCAATGTCTCGGTCAGCCAAAGTGCTCCATCACCCGTCTTGACCAGCACGCCGCGTTCGCTGTCGATCTTGAGGATGGCTCCACAACCCGGGGCAGAGTCATACCCCTGTGAGTGTTCCGGCTCGGCGGGCGTCGCCCGCCAGATGGTCACTTTGCGCCCCAGGCAATAGCTAAACGCACCTGGATAGGGTCTGCCGGCGCCACGGACCAACCGATAAACAGCATCGGTCGATTGGAACCAATTGATCAGCCCGTCAGCCGGTGTTCGCTTGGGGTAAAACGTTGCCCGGCTATGGTCTTGTGGTGTTCGCGGGATCGTCCCGGCCTTGATCGACGGCGCGAGCTCGAGGACCACTTCGGAAAGCACCCCGTTGGTTCGCTGAATCAGATCCTCGGAGTAGTCGTCCGGTAGAACCGGGACCTCACGCTGGGCAATAATGTCCCCCGCGTCAGGTTCATCTGTCAAGAAAAAAAGGCTGACTGCTGCACCCGCTTGTCGTAGGATCGTCCACGCAACCGGTGCCCGACCCCGTCCCCGCGGCAGCATCGTCGGATGGAAGCCGACACCGCCCTGCCGCGCCGTCTGGATCAGTCGGTCAGGCACAAGCTGTGACAAGCCGATGACCCACAACAAGTCCGGCGGGCGTTGCCTCAAAAATGCCTCGACCCTCGGCTCCGAGATCTTGACGAACGAGAGAAAGGGGAGCCCCGCTTCTTTCGCCAGCGGCCTGAGCGAGCGGTAGTCGGACACGACACTCGCCCGCGACTCGTTAAGCCCTAGAACGCCGGTGATCTCGACTCCGCCCCGAATCAGCGCCTCGAGGCAGTAGTGGCTGGAACTGACGCTGCCCATCAGGGCGACATTCATGGTTGCCGCCTCCCGGCAACTCCATCGTGGATGACACCAATCGGCACCGAAAATGGGAATCGGAGACTCAGCATCGAACAGGAAGATAGCCTTTACAGACTACACCTGCAAGACAACGGCGTCCTCACCCGCCGGTGCGGACGTGACCGGGTCCCAGGTCAACGGATACGCATCGGAGGGCGAGCAGGCTTGTGGCGCCAGTCCTCGGGAGGCTTCCTCCAGGCGACGCTTGATCGGCAGCCCTCGGCGCTTGAGCCGGCGCACCTCGCGCCGACGTACCTTGACCTGTGTCAGGGCCGAGGTCCCGTTGGGATCCTCTTCAACCAGTGATGAGCGCGCACCGTCGGTGAGAATTGAGAGCATTCGATCCACACACTCCACGCGGTATCCGTCAAGCAGATCCTCCGCCAGATTCCACCGCGAGTAACGACTCCACGTGTTCATCTTTCGGCGAATGTTACGACGGACGGCCATCGTGTTGACTTGATGAAACAGGAACCGGTTCACTTCATAGGGCAAAAACGTACCCGTGAAGTGCTCTTCAAGCCTCTGGTGATGTTCACTGTGATCGCGATCGAGAACGCGCTCCAGCATTGCCCACGAGGCGGTCTTCTCACTCGCGTCAGCGCGCAGTTCCCAATAGAAATGACCGAACCGGAATGAACACCCGCTGACGACGAGTTGGTGCGGTATGAACTTCCCGTGAGCGACCGTGTCGGCTGCCAGATGCGACAGGTAGCCGTAGGTGAACGCCCTCACCTGCTCGTCATCGGCACTCTCGTGCAGACGAAACGCCGTGGACCAGTGATGGCAGAACTGTTTGACGAGACTCCAGCGTTTCGCAAACACAATGTCCGCAGCAATGTTTCCGTACAGGTAGGCCCATCCGTGACGTGCAAGCACGACAGCAGCCGCTGTCGGAAGGAGGAATAGATGGTCCAGGACCGTGGTGCCCAATCCGACGTGCGTGGCTGGACCCCACGCTCGGGCCTGGTCACAGACCCCTAGAACGCAAAGACCGGCAATGATCCATGCCACGCGAATTCGTGCCATCTACTGACCTCGTCTCACTCGCCACTATACTCCATACCAGGGTCTTCGGATCGCGCGCCGGGACATTCGGCATAAAATCGTATCGTCACGGGGCCCCCTGCAGTCGCGTCTGCGCCTCACTTCCCGCATCCTGGTGGGTGTCGCCCGGTGCCCGCCCCAGCTTGACAGACCACGCGCCAGAACTAGACTTTATCGGGTTGGCTGACGATTTCAAGCCCAGCAGTCCGTGGAAGAAGGCTCCACTGAAGAAGTGGGATCCGCCCGCAGCGGGTGAACTCGTGGCCCGATGACTTGTGCCACACTTTCTTCAGGGGGCTGCCATCAAAGAGGAGCACCGCCCCATGACGGCAGGCCAGTCTCACCTGACGGTGACAGCGAAGGCGAGCGGGGCACGCGTTGTCGAGTTCGCCGATCGCAAGATCCTGGAAGAACCCTGCATCTCGGAAATCGGCGAAGAATTGACCAGGCTCGTTCAAGCCGGCCCAAGACCCAGACTCTTGCTGAGCTTTAAGAACGTTGAGCACTTATCTAGCGCCGCTTTGGGAATGTTGATCACACTGAGCAAGCAGATGGATGAACACCAGGGCAAGCTTAGACTTTCCGATATCACGCCACAAATCTACGAAGTGTTCAAGATCACGCGGCTTAACAGGCTCTTTGATATCCACGACACGGCCGAGCAAGCGCTTGAGGGATTCTGACGATAAACGAGCGTTCCCGTCGAGGTGGCCATGTGTTTTTCTGTATACGGGCCATCCGGTTTAAGCACAACATGACTGACGTCGATCCCAACAACGAGGCAACGTTCCACGTTTGTGTCATCAAGAGCGACCCTCGCGAAACGGAAGCGGCGAAAGAAGCCATCGTCAAGGAGCTTGAACAGTGTCACTTCAGCGAGGACGCTACGTTCGCCGTGAAGCTGGCCCTCGAGGAGGCTCTGATGAACGCCGTGAAGCACGGCAACATTGGCGACCCGGCAAAGTGCGTGACCGTCCGCTATGCGGTGACGCCTAAAAAGGTGGTGCTGATCGTCCGCGACGAGGGCGGCGGCTTCATACCTGATGCGATACCCGATCCGACGACACCCGACCGCCTTCCACTTCCCAGCGGACGGGGCATTATGCTGATGCGCGCCTATATGGACGAGGTGGTCTTCAGAGACCACGGCCGCGAGGTCTACCTCCTGAAGCGCCGGACGTGATTCCGCATGACCGAAGACCCTGCAAGTCCACAGCCTCCCGTCCGCCGGACGATGTATTTTTCCGGCCGCGTCCAAGGTGTGGGATTCCGCTTCACCACTGAAGCAATTGCATCGCGCTACGCGGTGACCGGTTTCGTTCGGAATCTCCCTGACGGCCGCGTCGAGGTGGTGGCCGAGGGAGCCAGGGCAGAGATCGACCGCTTCCAGGACGCGATTGAACATACGATGCGGGGCAACATCAGAGGGGTGGATGCACGCAACGGTCCCGTGACCTGCGAGTTCTCCTCGTTTCACATCGCTTTCTGAGCTCGCCTTGATAGGATAGCGATAGCCTCGTTGCGGGCGGGGTTGCCTCAGTCCGCTGAACGTTTGGGCCTCTGCACAGGGCCCCGTAATTCCGGTATATTCCATGTACCGGTGCCCGTTGGCGCGGGAGTCGCGTTGGTATGTGGTTTGCCATCCTCTTCGATGCGAAACGCGTTGGACTCCGCGCTCTGTGGTCGCTTCCTGGCTCCGAGTATGCGACGCGAACGAGAGAAGAGGAGCGCCCGTTATAGGGCGCGAACGGCCCCGCGCGACTTGGCGTAATCGACCCGCACAGTCGCTTGGTTCTGGCAGATAGGAGGTTAGCACGTTGAGAATCTTAGCCATTGTGAAACACGTTCCCGATTCGGCTGCGACCATTAAGGTGCTGCCGGACGGGAGCGGGATCGAAATGGGAGGGGTGAAGCTTGTCGTCGACCCGTTCGACGAGTTCGGCATCGAGTTGGCTGTTCAGCTCCGGGAAAAGGGTAAGGACGTCAGCGAGATCGTGGCTCTGACGCTGGGACCGGACAAGGCATCCGAGGCCTTGCGGGTGGCGTTGGCGATGGGCTGCGACTCTGGCATCCACATCAACGACCCTGCCTTCGAGTCGATGAACGAGCTGTTCGCCGCCCACGTGGTCGCCGAAGCGATCAAGAAGGATGATGCCGGTTTCGATCTGATCCTGTGCGGCAAGTACAACATCGACCTCGACGCGGGTGCATTCGGTCCTGCCTTGGCTGAGTACTTGCGTCTGCCGCACGTCGGTGCCCTCCAAGGCTTCGAGCTGTCGAATGATGGCAAGCATTTCCAAGCACGCCGGCGGATCGAAGGTGCAGAAGAGGTGATCGAGTGCGATCTGCCTGCGCTATTGACGCTCGAGAAGGGCTTCGTCGAGCCGCGCTACCCATCGCTTCCTAACCTGATGAAGGCGAAGAAGAAGCCTGTCCAGGTGCTGACATCGGCGGAGTTGAGTGGTGATGATTCGATCAAGGCGTCTACGCAGTTGGTCTCGATAGCTCCGCCACCGCCTCGACCGGAGTGCAAGTTCATCGATGGTGAACCGGAAGAAATGGCCAAGGAGCTGGCCAGGGCCCTGCGTGAGGAGGCGAAGGTAGTTTAGCCATGAGCAACAATACTCTTGTATTCATCGAACAGCGTGACGGCAAGATTCTCCCAGCCTCCTTCCAGCTTCTTGCCCTGGCGAATGATCTCGCCGGCTCGATGGGGGGCGAGCCTGTGGCCTGTCTCGTTGGTCACAATGTCGGCGGTTTGACGGACAATGTTGCCGCCCACGGTGCGAAGAAGATCTACACCGTCGACGACGCGGAATTAGCAATGTACCGACCGGCTGCTTATGCGGCGGCGGTGTCAGCCGTGATCGATGCCGACGATCCCAAGATCGTCCTTGTGCCCACCAGCGCCTTGGGACGGGACCTGGCCCCGCATGTGGCTGCCAAGAAAAAAGCTGCGTTGGCCATCGATTGCACCGAGGTCAAGCTCGATGGCGGTGACCTGCTGATCTCGAAGCCGATGTACGCCGGCAAGTTCAGCGCCACCTTCCGTCTATCGAAAGACTCGCTCCGGATCGCCACCGTCCGATCAAACGCCTACGGTGCCAAGGAACCGCAGCCTGGTGCCACCGCGGATGTCGTTCCGGTTGCTGTCACGCTAACTGAGAACGACAAGCGTCTGATCGGTAAGGAGGTCGTCTCGACCAGCTCCGGCATCAAGGACGTTACCGAGGCGGACATCGTCGTTTCCGGTGGTCGAGCCCTGAAGTCAGAGGACAACTTCAAGATCATTTACAAGCTTGCGGAGATGCTCGACGGTGCCGTCGGCGCGTCCCGGGCAGCCTGCGACGCGGGCTATCAACCACATTCGCGTCAAGTGGGTCTGACTGGCAAGGTCGTGACACCCGTCCTGTACATCGCCTGCGGTATCGACGGGGCTATTCAACACCTGGCGGGGATGCGCGGCAGCAAGGTCATCGTTGCGGTCAACACCAAGAAGGAAGCCCCGATCTTCAACGTGGCTAACTACGGATGCGTGGCTGATCTGTTCACGCTCGTACCGCTTTTGACCAAGGAGTTCGAGCGACTGAAAGGGTAGACTTTCCCGCGCACGGACGACAGAATCCTGAGCCGCGGGCGGAGCCTGTCCCGACCGTGTCGGGAGTCTGCGCGGGCCGTTTGGAGGCAGTGCTTTGGCCGGGAAGCCGATCGACACCCTGTTGTTTAGCGGACATGCTCTTCGGCAGATGTTCGAGCGGGCGATCACATCAGAGGATGTCCGGGCCGTCATCGAGGAAGGTGAAGTGATTGGCTCGTATCCTGACGACAGACCGTACCCCAGTGAGTTGTTGTTGGCCCACCGCGCCGGACGTGTGCCCTACACGTGGTTTTGGCATATAATGCAGAGGTCCGGACTGGGTACGTGGTAACCGCCTACGTTCCGGATGCGAAGCTCTGGACCGAAGACTACAAGACGAGGCGAAAGCAATGACATGCCTGATCTGCAAGCAGGGAGAGACGAACCCCGGACAGGCGACCGTGACCATACAGCGAGGCTCTTGCACGGTGATTTTCAAAGGCGTCCCAGCCGAGGTGTGTGAGAATTGCGGCGAGTACTATCTGGGCGAAGCGGTCACCCAGGAACTCCTGCGCCGCGCCGAGATTGCCGCCGAGAACGGAGCCGAGGTCGAAATCCTCGCCTACGTGGCTTAACCCGAGGCGCAAAGGCCCATGCCACACAAGGGTGAAAGAGCCCTGCAACACATGACATCCGCCCCCGACAACAGAGCGGACTGCGTCTCCTCGACGCTGGATGTGCTTCGAGAGTGTCAGCAACTGCTGGACGAGTACGGGGACAAGATGAATAAGTTTCTTGTCTGCAGTGCGCAGCAGAACGAACCCCGCGCTATCATGTTTCAGCGAGCGCTGGAATTCGCGCGCCGGACACTCGCCGGTATGGAGATTTTGATAGAAAAGGAGAAAGCCAACGCACTTCTTGCGTGCACGCTCTGTCGACCATTCTACGAAACTGCGATTCGCCTGCTGTGGGCGTCGCGTAGACCTGACGGCTGGGAGCGTCTGCAAGCATTCTACGCCGATCAAGACCGCAAGTGGGCGAACGAGGCGAAGGACATTGCCGCCACTGCTCAGGTCGGTAAACACTGTCTTGGGGAGTCCAAAGAGATACTGGGCAGAACTGACGAGTGCGGTAAGAAATTTCACCCTGCCCCACGGATGGAGGACCTCCTTCATGAGGTTGTTGAGGCGGATGTGAATGGGGGACTTCGAGACGAATCAGACGACGCTCACAAATTCGATTACACGAATGTTTATCGATGGCTCTGCCGACCCTCGCATGGTCACATGCAAGCGCTTGGCCGGCCTGAGAGTTTTGTAGCTCACGCCAAGTTTGCCGCCGTGATGGGTACCTCGTCTGTCGTCAAAGCGTGGGTCCATGTAAGCACGGACGACCCAAAGGAGGAAATTAACGCAGTCGGCGGGAGGATCCTCAAGATCGCTAGAGGCGACCGTGACTGACCGTCGGTGGGCATTCAAATGAAGTAGAGACCTATGAATCCAATCATAATGGCCTTGATGTTGATCTTGGGGTGGGGGATTTTCTTTTATTCCGCGCACCGGCGGTGGAAGCTCATGATGGTCGGGGCCGCGGAGGATCGGTCCGGTCAGGTGGGTGCCCGGCTGAAAGCCGTATGGACTTATGCTCTCGGCCAATTTCGCATGCCTCGGTATCCACTCGCCGGCGTAGCTCACATGCTTATTTTCTGGGGGTTTCTGATCCTGCTGCTTCGATCGCTGATCCTGTGGGGACGTGGATTCGACGAGTCGTTCGACTTCTGGATTTTCGGCAGCGATCACGTTCTGGGACGGGTTTATTCGGTGCTCAAGGACGTCTCTGTGGTGCTAGTGCTACTCGCGGCCCTGGTGTTCGTCTACTACCGGATGATCCGGCGCCTGCCGCGGATGACCCTCAGCACCGAAGGCCTCATCATCATCTGGATCATCGTCGTGATGATGGTGGGGGACATCTTCCACGACGGTGCGTCAAGAGTCCTCGAAGCCCGCGGGCCGCATACACCGGGTGTCGCACTTGCCCCGAGGCTGACGCCGACGGACCCGTCAGGACTGTTGGGGACAACGGTCGACCGTTCTGAGCCGCGAAAGGTTCGGCGGCCCGATGGCACCGTGGTGGAAGTGCAACCATCGCCACAGCCCACCGAGTCCGTTGATCTTGATGCCTTCGAAACGAAGGAGACCGAGTATTGGGCGGAGGCGGAATCGCCCCTTGCCCGCGGGCAAATCGCGTTCGTCTGGTACGAGCCGGCGGGTTCGGTGGCTGCGATGCTCGCGGCCGGACTGCCGGACGGTGCGCTCAACGTCATCCGCCACGCCGGTTTTTGGACACATGTGGCTTTGGTGCTGATCTTTTTGAACTTGCTGCCCTATTCAAAGCACTTCCACGTGATCACCGCCATACCGAATGTCTACTTGCAGAATCTCAATCCACCGGGACGCTTGCCGCCAATCGAGGATATCGAAGGACGGCTCGAACGCGAGGAGACCCTCGGTATCAAGCGGATCGACCAGTTCAGTTGGAAAGCCATCCTGGATTGGTACACATGCACAGAATGTGGTCGGTGCAGCGACCAGTGCCCGGCCAACAACACCGGCAAGAAGCTGTCACCCAAGCATTTCACGCTCGACCTCCGCGACTTTCTCTATCAACACGAGAACGCCCTGGTACAGTCGAAAGCGACGGCAGGCAATTCCGAGCCGCGACCGTCAGGGAGCGGAAACCAATCCGAACCGCGACCGTCAGGGAGCGGAGACCAGGAAGAAACCCCGGAACACCACAAGGACCTCGTCAACGGGGTGATCGATCCCGAAGTGCTCTGGGCGTGCACGACGTGCCGTGCATGCGAGCAAGAGTGCCCGGTCTTTATCAGTTACGTCGACAAGATCGTCGACATGCGCCGCTACCTGGTTCAGGAACGTGGCGAACTTCCCAGCGAGCTTCAAACCGCCTTCCGTAGCCTCGAAGCCGCCTACAACCCCTGGGGATTTCCGGCTGACGAACGCGGCAAATGGACGGAAGGTCTCGAGGTCAAGACGCTCGCCGACCATCCGGACGCCGAGTACCTCCTCTGGGTCGGCTGTGCACCGTCCTTCGATGATCGTGCCAAGAAGGTGACACGAGCGACCGCCCAACTCCTGCTCCAAGCCGGTGTCGACTTCGCCATACTCGGAGAGGAGGAACAGTGCACCGGCGACTTGGCTCGAAGGGCAGGCAATGAATACCTGTTCCAAATGTTTGCGATGCAAAACGTCGAAGTGCTCAACGGGTACGGCGTCGACAAGAAGAAGATCATCACTATCTGTCCGCATTGCTTCAACACGCTGGCACACGAATATGGGGATTTTGGCGGCCACTACAAGGTGATCCACCACAGCGAGCTGCTTGCCGACCTCGTTCGGCGTGGCAAGCTGAAACCGACCAGGCCCGTCAACCGGAAAGTGGCCTTCCACGACTCCTGCTATCTCGGTCGCTACAACGATATCTATGAAGCACCGCGTGACGTGATCAGGAGTGTCCCTGGCGTGACGCTCCTCGAGCCGGTGGAAACCCGCGACCGCGGCATGTGCTGCGGTGCCGGCGGTGCGCAGATGTTCAAAGAAGAAGAGGAGGGCGACGAGCGGGTCATGGTCGCCCGAACCAGGCAGCTCCTGGCTACAAAACCCGATACACTCGGTAGCGCTTGCCCGTTCTGCATGCGCATGTTGATCGACGGATTGGCGGACCAGGAGCGCGAGGAAGTCCCCACCCTCGATATTGCGGAGATTCTGTGGGAATCGGTCGGTGGTGGGGAGGCCGCCGAGTCGAGCGCACCGCCGCACGCGACTGAGAGTGCTGCCCCGAGCAGCACATGACGAACGGTCGGAGTCCTTGATCACCCCGATTGGCTATGCCGAAACGAACACTATGCAGGAATACGACACCAGTAGTGCCCAACTTTACGACTACTACTCCACCGGGCTGGAGGGCGACGTCGAGTTCTACGTCGATCAAGCCCGCAAAACCGGCGGCCCCGTGTTGGAGCTGGCCTGCGGCACGGGGCGGGTGCTGATCCCGGTAGCAGAAGCAGGAGTCGAGATCGTCGGCCTCGATCAGTCATCCGCCATGCTGAATGTGGCGCGCCAAAAGCTCAGTGAATGCAGCCCGGAAGTACAGAAACGGATCGAGATCGTTGACGGTGACATGCGTGACTTCTCACTCGGTCGGCGCTTCGGTTTGATCACGATCCCGTATCGCTCGTTTCTACATTTGCTCACGGTTGACGATCAGAAGCGTACGTTGCAACGCATCCACGAGCACCTTGCAGACGACGGCTTGTTCGTTTTCAACATCTTCGACCCCAATATGCAAATGATCGTCGAGCATTCGGGCTCACTTGGCTCGACCACCAAGAAGCAGGGAGAGTTCACTCATCCCGAGACCGGCCGACGCATCATCGTGTTAGACACACGGCAGTACGACACCGAGCGTCAGATGATCGATGAGTACTTCATCTTCGAGGAGCTGGACGACGACGGCACTGTCGTCTCCAAGCGCTATAGCCACATGACGCTCCGCTACGTCTTCCGGTACGAGATGGAGCATCTCCTGGAGCTATGCGGTTTTCACGTCGAAGCCCTCCATGGTGACTTCACCGGAGGGCCTTTCCGTTCCGGCGGCGAGCAGATCTGGATTACTCGCAGGGCGTAATGGCAAGACGCCCCGCGGACGAGTCCGCGGGGCGCCGATACATGCAACCTTTGCGCGTTCCTGTGCTATACCACAAGC
>CAYOQG010000130.1:0-15380 GCA_964405925.1 uncultured Phycisphaeraceae bacterium
CGGATCGCAGTGCAGAGCCGACGATGTCGCAATTCTGACACCGGGCGCTTGCGCTGCCGGCACGGATCAAACCGTGGGGTCGCTCGCGCGGATTGAAAACATGGGCGGGCAAGCCGCCCGTGACGTACGGTCACAGGGCCAACCGGCACGGATGCGGGAATGTTTGACAGTTCCGCCGGCAGCGGGGGTATGCTCTTGCCGCGGTCGACATGGCTCAGGAGCGAGGAGGAACAAAAAAAAGCCCGAGCGGCATTGGGTGAGCCGGACCAATACCAATTACAAACACCGTCTCGGGCTACTGGGGAATACGAACTTCCCCCGGTTGTCTGACACGGCCCTCAAAAAACTTCAAGAAAGCGGAATGCGCAGCAAAAGGAGCTTCAGCAACCTCCCACTGCGCGCAGCCTCATCGCTCCCGAATGACGACCGATTTTACAGGACGCGGCCCGCAGGCGACGGCACAACCCGCCTTGGCCAGGCAGCGGAACAGCCCGACGGGTCAGTCCGACCCACGCCTAGCCGGTGCGACCTTCGTGACGATCGCATCCACGAAACCCGGTTCGTAGCGATAGAGTCGTATGATCGTCGCCCGGTGTCCTTGGTCATTGAAGTAGGGCACCAGGTATTCCCACACGATCTCCCCCTCATGGGTAACCTCAAAGGCTCTTCCGGAGTCGGAAACGGTGATGAGTGTATTCCGGTTGGGCAAGCGCTGGTTTGCGCCTCGGCTTTCGGTGAAAAAGTCGGATGGATCCGGGGCGCTGTATTGCCAGACGATCTGCCGAGTCAGTGGGTCCAGTTCGACCACGCGCGACCATCCGCGCGATAGGCCGTTGTCAAAAAGCAGGATATTGCCATTCTGTAAGACCACGGCATCGTGCGGACCGCTGATCTCACCTTGGCCCCAGGCCCATACCAACTCTCGCGTATCCCAGTTGAAGATAGCGACCAGGTCACGGTTCCTGATGCAGACGATGACGTTGGTCGGCGCGTATATGAGCTGCTTCGCCGCCAGATGTTTGTCCGTCATCCATCGAACGGAGTTGGCGTGGAAGAGGTCGATCACACCCTCTCGCGGCTTGATCTTCAAATAAGCGAGCAGGTCGGGGTGCGAAAGCATCATTTCGTAAAACGAACGCTCCTCCAACAGGTCGCCCGCAGGGGAAATCATCGTGATCAGATCGTCCCGGATGTCGAACTCGGCATCGAACTCCGGCACACGACGGCGTTTCGAGGTCAGCAGCATGAACCGGTTGTTTGGAGCAGGGGCAATGTCATGATGGGCCGGTAGGGTACGCTTCCAGACAACCTCATTATCCCAGGTCAGCCGCAAAACGAACCGTTCTGGTAACTCCGCTCCGACGACCAGCAGATCGCCGTCAGAGAGCAGGACACTTCGAACCCAGCGGCCGCGCGAGCCCTGGTGCCAACGATTGATCACCTGCCCGTGTGCATCAACCAGCTCTGCCAGGCGGCGATGGCGCACGGTGTAGAGATTGTACCCGGGATAGGACCGCGCCTCGTCGAGAACAACCGTGCCGGCGTCGCCCTCCGTCGCCGGCTCACGGGCGTAATCCAGGTAGCCCAGCGACCGAAGACGATCGAGTTCGGTCGATGAAACGACCGGACCGGTGCCCTCTGCCGAAGCATCTCGGCCGTCACTGCCGCCATCGGACGGTTCGTGTCGACACCCGCCGAACAACAGCAGGAGCACCAGGGTAACGCGCCCAACCATCATCGCTCTCTCCCTGCACGCCTTTGGCAAACATGCTCGTCAACAAGCGAGCCCATCCGGACGCCGATCGTGCACAGCATTCCGTATCAAGGCGATCTCACGGCGTCCGCTGGTGACGTTGTGCCCGATTCCGCCCCATCGATCCATCCACCACCGAGGACAGCGTCACCATCGTAGAAGACAACAGCTTGACCAGGAGTGATGGCCCGCTGCGGTTGATCGAACATCACCCGGACTCGGTCGGGCTCGACGAACTCGACGGTGGCCGGTGTGGCTCGGTGCAAATAGCGAATCTTGACGTGCGCGCGGAACGTTTCCGCCGGTCGATCGACCAGAAAGTTGAGCCGATCCGCCACGAGGGCCGAGGCGAGCAGGGCGTCGTCGTCACCGACCGTGACCGTGTTTGAGGCCGTGTCAAGTTGTGAGACGTAGATCGGTTTGCCCGCCGCGATTCCCAGACCGCGGCGTTGCCCGATCGTGTAATGAGCGATGCCCTTGTGACGCCCGACGACCTCGCCCGCGGTGCTGACGACGTCGCCTTCAACGAACGCATCAGGCCGGCGTTCGCGGACCACGCGGGCATAGTCACGATCCGGGGCAAAGCATATCTCGACGGAGTCAGGCTTATCTTGATTAGGCAAGTCGAGACGAGCGGCGATGGCACGAACCTCGGTCTTGTTCAGCTCGCCGACCGGAAACATCACCCGGTCGAGAATCTCGCGATTCAATCCGAACAGCACGTATGACTGGTCCTTGGACACATCACATGCTCGCATCAGAGTTTTCCCGCCGTTCCTCTTGCCGATGCGTGCGTAATGCCCGGTCGCTACATATGTCGCGCCGACGGCATCCGCGTACTTGACAAGCCTGCCAAACTTTAAGCGATCGTTACACACTATGCAGGGGTTCGGGGTGCGGCCATGGGCATATTCATCGGCGAAGTGGTCAATGATCCGATCGAACTCGTCCTTGAAGTTCAGGGCGTAAAAGGGGATGCCCAGCTTGCCGGCTACCAGGCGGGCGTCGGCGGCGTCGCTCGCGCTGCAGCATCCCTGGCGTGTTCGCGCGGCTGTAGGCACGGCGGTGCGGCACAGGGTATCTGAGCGTCCCTCGCTCACGCTCGGGGCTCGGTTTCGTTGGGTGTGCTCGTCGGCGGGTGTGGACGTCACCGCTTCTGCTCGTTCCGTTGGTGCCGACACCGGCGTCTCTGTCTGTTCCAGGTGCACTGGGCCCTCTACGCCGACGCGCATGAAGAGGCCCATCACGTCGTAGCCCTGCTCGACCAGCAGACAGGCTGCCACGCTCGAATCCACTCCGCCACTCATGGCGACAACGACCTTTTCACGCCTAAAAGACATATACGGCATTGTAGTCGTATCTCGACTCCATCACAAAGGAAAGGTCGCCGGCCTTCGCGTTGGTGTCGGAATCGGAGGACTATAATTCGCGGGTCGGACATGTGATCCATGAATGGAATACGGGATCTGATTCTCGGGTTAGCACAGGTGCCCGAGGGCAGCGCTGTTTCCGGTCCGTGGCGTTATCTATAATCGAAGTCCATGATCCGCAGGACCCTCATCACCGGTCTCGCAACCAGCGCGATATCGTTTGCGGTATTCGGATTCACTGGCTACGCACTGCCGGTCTATCGCGAATATCGCATCACCAACCGGCTCTATATCTACGTCTACACCTTTGGCGGTCTCGCCCGGTTCTACGCGATCGGCGCCAGTGAGGACATCTATCTTGACCCGATTGAAAGCGCCACGCGGATGGAGGTACGGCGAGTTTCTGACGGGGCGATCTGTCACCGGTATCGCCATGCTGCCCCCGGACGCATTCGCCCGTACGCCTGGCTTCGCAACCGATGGAGCCCACAGCAGGTTACGCCGCCGCCGACCATGCACTTTGTTGGGTTGCGAACGCGGACCTGGCCAATCGTGCTCCTGTTGACGGCTTACCCTCTGATCGCGTTCGTGCATCAGCGTGTGTCCTATTACATGCGCCACTATCGCCACAAGCGAGGCCTGTGCCTCCAATGCGGGT
Organism: uncultured Phycisphaeraceae bacterium; assembly: GCA_964405925.1. Classification (GTDB taxonomy): domain Bacteria; phylum Planctomycetota; class Phycisphaerae; order UBA1845; family UBA1845. The sequence continues at coordinate 3,782 of CAYOQG010000130.1, forward strand.
ATAACCTGACGGGCCTTGTGGGCGTCCGGTGCCCGGAGTGCGGGACCGAGCGTCTGTGCCTCAAGTGTGGGTACAACCTGACGGGCGTCACCGAGCCACGGTGCCCCGAGTGCGGCACCAAAATGGAATAACCATGATCCGCAGAGCGATAATCGTGGTCCTGATGTTCGGCGCGGTCGCAACGGGCATTCTGGATCTTACGAGCCGTGTGACACCGCTCCGCTATTACTCCGAGTTCACCACCGGGCAGACGCCCTGGAAGCTCGACACATTCCAGGTTGTGCGCGGGAGACTACACGTTGGATTCGAGACTACGGGACGGACCGTCGCTATCGCCAGGTATGAGCAATCCCTGAAAGACCGCTCCCTCAGCGGCGGGCCACCACCAGTCCTCCGGCCGGGCACGTTGGGATACTACTTTGATCGCATGGGCTTCTACGTAACTTCCTTTGCTGAGTGGGCCTACGTTCCGTACAAGGATGCAGTGGGAGAGTGCTGGTGCGCAAAGGCAATTACTCACTACGCCGGGTTTGGCGCTCCAGCCTGGTTTGTGCTAATTGTGTTGGCGGTCTATCCTGGCGGCGTACTACTGCGAATCGTTGCCGACCGTGGCCGCTTCCGCAGCAGAGATGGGCTATGCGTCGCTTGCGGATATGATCTTCGTGGCAATACCAGCGGTGTTTGCCCTGAATGCGGAGCGCACATCGACCATAACTCGCTCATCTGGGGCATCCCACGCGGTTGATTGCCGTTTGACCCTTCTGTGGTAGACTGCAGACCGTCGAATCCAAGCCGTGTGCCGTGTTCTTCGCGCAGTCCCGACGTACGTCGGGAGTGGGGGACGGATGGGACCTACGACGTAGCGATTGACGGTGGTGGGTGTGCGGTCTGGCCGCTCCTTTACCGTCGCGGTTCTGATTGGGAGTGGTGGGTATGTAGATGTCGTTGACACCGACTACATCAAATCGATCGAAGGGTAAAGTGAAGTCACCCGCCGACTCGCTCACCCCAGCCATGCGCCAATACGTCGAACAAAAGAAACGCGTCGGCGAGGCCATTCTCTTGTTCCGTATGGGCGACTTCTATGAGACTTTCTACGACGACGCCGTGCTCTGCTCGAAAGTGCTGGGGATCGCCCTGACCTCACGCAACAAGGGATCGGAAAACGAAATCCCCCTTGCCGGGATCCCTTATCATGCGCTCGACACCTATCTCAAAAAGCTCGTTGTGGCCGGATACAAGGTGGCCATATCGGAGCAGCTCGAAGATCCGAAAGTCGCCAAGGGCGTCGTCAAGCGCGACGTCATTCGGATCGTGACCGCCGGTACGCTCACGGATGAGAACCTGCTCAACGAGCGAGACGACAACACCCTGGCATCGATCTGCATTCGCGATAAGAGCGCGGGTCTGGCACTCGTCGAACTGGCCAGCGGACGGTTCGAAGTCGTCGATGTATCCAGGGATTCACTTCTGGACGAGCTTGTCCGCGCAAAACCGGCTGAGTTACTGATCGACGATGAGCGCGGTGGCGAGACAGAGCGAGTGGCCGAGGAATTGCGACAGATTCTGGGCACGGCTCCGACGCGACGTGCGTCACACGAGTTCTCCGCGTTCCAGGCTGAGCGGTCATTGCTCGAGCATTTCGGCGTGTCGACGCTTGCCGGGTTCGGCTTCGAGCGGATGGACACCTCGCTGTGTGCAGCCGGGTGTGCGATCCAATATCTGCAAGAAACCCAGAAAATCGCGTTGGGACACATCACCGCCATCCGCCGGCGGGTGACAACAGAATATCTCCAGATCGATCATAGCTCCTGGCGATCGCTGGAGATCGAACGCACACTCCGCAGCGGCACCCACGAAGGAACTCTGCTGTGGGCGATCGACCGGACGGTTCACCCGATCGGTGGGCGAAGGCTGCGACATTGGCTGCGGGCACCCCTGATGGACGTGGAGAAGATCATCCAGCGGTTAGATGCCGTAGCGCACTTCGTGGACAACGACGCGGTCCGGACAGCCATCCGCAAACGGCTAAGGAACATGGCCGACGTCGAGCGGATCACCGGACGGGTCGCTCTCGGGCGAAGCTCACCGCGCGACCTGGCCGCACTCGGTGCTACCCTGTCGGCATTGCCCAAGACAAGTGAGCCATTGCAGGATAGCCAGATCGCCTTTCTAGCTCAGGTCGCAACGGACCTCGAGGGTCTCACCGAACTGGCTGATCTGCTCACGCGGGCCATCCGCTCGGACGCGCCGGGTGCAATCCGCGAGGGCGGCTTTATCGCCGATGGTTTCGATGAAGGGCTCGACCGCCTGCGCGGCATCGCCCACGGCGGTCAAGAGTGGCTCGCTGATTACCAGCGCCGCGAGATTGACCGAACGGGGATTGCCTCGCTGAAGGTCGGGTTCAATCGCGTCTTCGGCTACTACATCGAGATTCCCAACAGTGCCAAGGATAAAGCACCTACTGAGTACGTTCGCCGCCAGACCATCAAAAGCGCTGAGCGATACATCACCGAAGAGCTCAAAAACCACGAGACCGAGGTGTTGACCGCCCAGGATCGTTCTAACGAGCTGGAGTTTCGCCTGTTCGAGCAGGTTCGTGAGCAGGCAGCCGCCCAGGTCCCGGCACTGATGCGCGTGGCTGACGCGATCGGCCGGTCGGATTGCGTAGCCGGGCTGGCGGAGCTTGCGGTCGAGCGACGCTACGTTCGACCCCAGTTCGCCGAGGACGGTCTACTCGAAATCCGCGACGGCCGGCATCCGGTGCTCGATCAAGTGCTTGGTGACGACTTTGTGCCGAACGACACCTTGATGAACGATCAAAGCTCGCGGGTGTTCGTGATCACCGGTCCCAACATGGCCGGCAAGAGCACGTATATCCGCCAGGTTGCCCTGTTGGCACTGCTGGCTCAGACCGGGTCGTTTGTCCCGGCCAAGAGCATGACCTGCTCTGTCGTCGATCGCATCTTCGCTCGCGTGGGATCTTCGGACGAGATCATGCGGGATCGATCGACGTTTATGGTCGAGATGACCGAGTCCGCCAACATCCTGCATAACGCGACCAAGCGATCGCTGGTCGTTTTGGACGAGCTGGGCCGGGGTACCAGCACCTTCGACGGCTTATCCCTGGCCTGGGCCATCACGGAGCACCTTACTACCGAGCTGAAGTGCCGCTGCCTTGTCGCCACGCATTACCACGAACTGACCGAGCTGGCTGAGCTGCTCCGCGGGGTCTGCAACTACAACGTAGCCGTCCGTGAAGTGGGCGAAGCCAAAGACAGCTCGTCGCCGTCGGCCCCCGAGAACGAGGGTATCATCTTCCTCCACCAGATCGTCCAGGGTGGTGCCAGCAAGAGCTACGGCATTCACGTCGCCAGGCTGGCTGGTATTCCCAAAAACGTGATCCAGCGAAGCCGCGAGGTCCTTGACGAGCTCCAACGCGGTTTCGAGCGAGAGTCCCGCACCGCACAACTGACCCGCAAAAAGACCCGTGACGACGCCCAATTGACCCTCTTCCGCGAACCCGGCGAGGAAATCCTCGACGAACTCGGCAACCTCGCCCCCGACCACATGACCCCCCTCGAAGCCCTACAGCGATTGATAGACTGGAAGAAACGCTTCGGGTAGACACGAAGCTGTCCGCACTTTCCTCTGTCTATGGTGGGAACGCGATAGCGAGATGTCGCCACCTTAAGCTAAAGAGTCGCCACAGGTGGAACCATGATCAGGCCTGCGCATCCAAAACCGTGGGAAGGTTCTCGCCGGCTTATGGAGATCGGGAATGTACCATGAACTGCGGGCACCCACGATTTGCGGGATCGCCGTTGCCTGCACGTTCGTCTCCAGTGGGCGAGCACAGGCGAAACATGGAGTGCCTGAGCACGGTCTTCTCGACTACTGCCGTAGGGCGGACTTGGTCGCTGTCGTACGTCTCTCGCGCGATACGCTCGGGGAGATCCGGTGGTTCGAGCTCCGTGCTCAACAAACCGCCATAGTCGATCTCGATGTCTTGTATATCCTCAAAGGGAACGACGCTCCGAATACGATCAGGTGTCGGATACCACGGGCAGCGTTTGAACGATTGTGTGGGACCGAAGCTCTTGTATTTCTCGCCTGCGATGACACGGAGGCGGTCTATTACGTGATGACGGGTCCCTACGGTCTGTTCGCGCGTGTCGGGACGAGAGTTCGTTGGGGTCTCCTGATTGAGACGACGCGAGCTGTCCTAGATTTGGTGGCCAGTGACCTCCCAACGGCCGTCGTGGAGCGTCGCTTTGAGAAGATCGTAGAGGAAATCCGTGGGAACCTGCCTTCGCATCTTGTCAGCGCCCGCTATCATCGGGAGTCGCTTGATTGGGCATTTGCGCAGGAGATGGGGCCGCCTCCCACACCCGGCGTTGCGCCGGCCAAGGCTGTGCAATCGCCGTCAAACCGATACAGGTGCGTCCCTCTCTTGGTACCTCTAGTTGCCTTTGCAATGCTCCTAGCCGTCACATACTCCTGTCGCATCCTGTGGCGATGTGCGGTGCCGCTGGCGCTCGTCACGATGGGTATGGTGGCAATATCGTGGGTGGCGATACCGCCAGAGACACCCCCTACCCACACCATTACTGCGTCCGCAGGGGCAGCCATGGCATACACCGGGGTCGCGTGGCTGGTTCTGGCCTTTGAGAAGCGCTGGAGGCGATACGCCGGGGCACGGTGCTGGAACTGCGGCTATCCCCTGAAATCTCTCACGCAAGATCGATGTCCTGACTGCGGCACCCCATTCGTGCGCAGCAGCCAGGGCCTGCACCGATCCGATAGCTCTGATTCTGCAGAGCAGTCGAGCTTATCGTGCTGACCTGTCGAGACCACCCCCTTCCGCTACGGTGGCCCTGACGCAGGGCCGCCCAGGAGCTCCCCGATCAGCTTCTCGAACTCGGCCTGCAATTTCATGTACTCCTCGCCGGTGGCGGGGCCGGAGAAGCCGGAGTGGATCGCGTGGACGCTACCTTCGGCGTCCATGAAAATCGTCGTCGGGTAGGCGCTGATGCGGTCGAGTACGGGGAACTTGGCTGCCACCTCTTCACGATCAGCCTTACCGACGATCAAGAGCGGGTACTCGACGTCGTGACGCTTGGCGTATCGCGTCACTTGCTTTGCGTCGCGTTTGAAATCACCGGTCAGCTCGAATGCCAGACCGATGATCCGCAAACCCCGCGACCGATAGCGCTTGTCCAGCTGGACAAGATAGCGTGTCTCGTCATGACAGTTGGGGCACCAGGTTCCGAAGACCTCGATGATCCGAGGATGACCGCGCCACTCGGGATCGTCGAGCGATCGGCGTTTTCCTTCGACATCCGGGAATACAAGGTCAGTCAATCGCCGCCCGCCGACCCATTTGGATCGGCCAAACGCCTCGGGAAGCATCGCATTCGGATCGCGCCGGGCGGTCCAAGTCTCGTGCCAGGTATCCCGCGACCAGAAATCGCCCTTGAGCGTGCCGTCCGGTTGAATCCGAGCGTCGAATAGGAACGCATGGGCACCGTCAAAATTGGACAGACGAAGCCGATCCCCGTCCAGATGACCTGACAGAAAGCCGTAGTCGCCTCCCACCGTCAGGAACGTGCCGGCAATACTGTCATCCGGTTGGTGCTCGAAGATCCCCACCGCCGGTTCATCGCTGCCCGAGAATTCGACAGACCACCGGCCATCCACGGTGTGCTCGATCGGAAGCCCTGTTTGGACCTCGATTCGCGGAAAACGCCTTGCCGGACCGGCACTGGCGTGAAACGGCAGCTTCGACCACTCGTCCCCGCGCCCCTTCTTCTTCCATTCACCGTCCAGGCGTGTTCCATTGCCACTTAGCTTCCCGGTGACTTTGGCGTCGTAGTAGTCGATGTCGAGGACGAGCTGCTTACCGTCCCAGGTGGTCTGAGGCACCTTGATCCGCTCGATGCCGTTGATGATCTGAGCCTCCCACCCGTCGCTTGTCTTCTCCAAAACCATTCCAAAGGGCAGCTCACCGCCGGGACTGTCGAACCACGCTCGCCACGGACCGGTCTTGGGCTCGGACGCGACGGCGGATGTGGTCACTCCACAAACGAGAACGATGCACGAACGGGACAAGACCCTACTATTGCGACGCATTGACGACACTTCAATACTCCGTTGTCTCGTGCCAGAGGTGGGCCGATGACCCACCCATTACGCTTGGTGGGCAGCCCGTATCCGACCGACTTACTGTGGTGGGTCCTTGACACGCCGCTCTCCGCTCCGCGGAGGTGTTGCTCCGCAACATGCAGGCCCCCTGCTGCGGCGAGTCAAGGACGCCCGCATCGGCTTCGAACCATTCTCGTCGCGGGTCACAGTCAAATGGTAGCGTGCAGCGGTGTGAGCCTCTTTCCCGTCCGCACGGTAGTGGACACCAATCGAGTCTTTCCGCTTGAGGGCTGACGCAGCGATCAGGCGGGCCACGGTCAGCTTGTTCTGCGTTTCCCACCCCATTACATCATCGAAGGTCTTGTCCAGCGTATAATGAGCCCAGAAATCCAGAATCTCGCACGTTTCAAGCAGATGATCCTCGTCGCGGACGATCCCGACGTGCCGCCACATCACACTCCGCAGCGAGTTGCGAATATCGGGAAGATCAAGGGCTGTCCGCGTCGAGCGTGGGTTCTGACTGACCATTCGACGCACGGGCACGGGCTCGCGTGCCTCCGCCGCTCGTCGCCCGGCTGTCTCCCCCACGATCTTACCGAACACCAATCCCTCGAGTAAGGAGTTGCTGGCAATCCGGTTGGCTCCATGGACACCCGTGCAGGACACCTCACCACAGCAGTAAAGCCCTTCGACCGTAGAGGACCCGTCGAGCTCCACATCCACACCACCAATCATGTAGTGGGCACTGGGTCGAACCGGAATCCGGTCACGCGACGTGTCAATCTCGAAATCGGCGCAAAGCCCCGCAACTTGAGGGAATCGCTCCTTGAAACCCTTAATGTGTCGCACATCCAGATACACACAGTTGGCCCGTGTTCTGAGAAGGTGGTCATGGATGGCGCGGCTGACGACATCACGCGGAGCAAGCTCGCCGTCGGGATGATAGCCCTGCATGAAGCGATCATCGGACCGGTCAATCAGATAGGCACCTTCACCCCGGACAGCCTCCGAGATCAACGCTCGCTCCGCACCGGCAACGTAGAGCGTGGTCGGGTGGAACTGCATCATTTCCATATCGCGGACCCGGGCCCGCGCGCGATAGGCTGCCGCGATCCCGTCACCCGTTGCGGTCTGTGGATTCGTGGTTTCCCGCCAAATACGTCCACACCCGCCAGAGGCGAGGATGGTCTGCTTTGCCCAGATGATCTGATGGCCGTATTTTTGGTGGAAGGCTACCGCGCCGACACAAACGCTGTCCACGGTGATCAAGTCGATCATGTAGCAGTCGTCGAAGACGCGAATCTGCTCGGTCTGTGAGACGCGGTGGTGAAGGGCCCGTGTCAGCTCACGTCCGGTTTGATCACCCTGGGAATGAACAATGCGACTTGTGGAATGGCCACCCTCCCGGGTCAGGGCCGGTTGTCCCGCGATCAAATCCGGCTCGAAACCCCATTCGATGAGCTCTTCGACCCTGCGAGATGCTTCGTTAACCAGAAGCTCGACCGCATCTCGACGGTTCAACCCGCACCCGACTCGAATCGTGTCCTCAAGATGTTGCTGGGGTGAGTCATTTGCGCCCATGGCCACGGCGATGCCGCCCTGGGCGTAGCGCGTACACGACTCCTCAAAATCACTCTTGGTGAGCAGGATGACGAATCCGTACTGAGCCGCCTCGATGGCTGCTCGCGCACCGGCTACTCCCGTACCGATGACCAGCACGTCGGTGAGGACGTTGGCTGTTCGGACCGAGTCGAAGTCGGTCAGATACCGTCGTGCGTCGAATGGGGATGCCATCACTCCAGTGATACTACGACCTGCGAGGGGGTCCCGCAAATGGGTGACAGATCCAGGCGCCCCGCGACCGTGATCGCACACTCTTCTACCGCTGCCCAACGCTCCCGCTCGCCTGGTCGACGAAGACCGCAAGGCGTCAGGTAGTGCGTGAGGGGTGGAGCACACATCCCCGCCCCTCACGTTGGATCGCATTATTCAGTGCTATGGCGGACACGGATCCGTCATCGGTGGTCCCGGGACTGGGCACGGCGTGCCACGGAAGCATTGGACGGCGCACGAGATGTCCACGAAGTCGACCTTTTGATCCGGTTTCGGCTGCGAGAAGTCCGAGTTGATGATATCGGCACGGGCCTTCCTCGGTGCTGCCAGCGAGTTCTTGAATTTATCGACGACGGCAGAGATGTCGTTGAAGTCGCAGATGCACTGCGGCGGGCTTGGCGGCGGCGGGGACATTTGGTTGCCCACCATGTCGCCAAACAGGCTCGTCCTAACCATCAGCGGATCCCAGAAAACCCCTCCATCAAACACCTGAACCGCATATGTCGGAACGGGAGCCCCGGGGACGAGATCGGGGATGATCCCGTCATCGAACACGTCAACGACATCGTAGAGGCTCCAATCAGTGTAAAATGGCGTGCAGTCCAGCGTCGCTGCCCACATGGTTGGAGGCGGTACGGGACCAGACAAACCGGAAGCCTCGGTCACCAGGTAGGGCTCCTGGACCCACATTGTCCGGCCTTCGGCGTACTCGAAGCCAGGGAGTGACACGAACGTTACACGTATCGCCTGCTCTTCACCTGGATCACCCGCCTGGAATGACACGTACCGACACTTGCTGCCACATCTAATGGGGCACGTCGTCACGCTGCAATTCGTGCCGTGCCCTTCAAAGTCGCCCCCAGTGTCATCGCATGAATCTTGATCGCTGACGTCTTCGCAACTGCCGTCCGGTAGACAGCACGCACCGCCGACTTCCGTGCAAGGATTCGGAGAGCAAACGGTGTCGATGCCCTGCCATACTCCGCCCAGCCCGGAGCACTGGTAGGGCGTCTTGTTCGACACACAATTGCCATTGTACCGACAACAGGCGGCGGCCTGGTCGTGTAGCTGCGCATAGAGCGTGTTGTTTCCCTCATCGAACTCATTGACCAACTCGCCCTGATCCACCCATGCGTAGATCAACTGCCTGCCATTCTCCGGGGTCGTCCACGTGTACTCGTGTATAACGTCGTGGAAGGCACCCGGGTCCAATGACGGAACGCCGGTTGTCGCGAGCAACATACCGTCCGGACCGTCCTCATAGAGCGAGACGCTGGCCCCCGTGGCGGGCAGCGCACCTTCGTTCGTCACACGGACAGCCAACAGCCAGGTACTGGGATCCTTGGCCTGGGCGCGGATGTCGCTGATGAGTAGATCAGCCGCCAGCACGTTGATCGAGGCGGTGTCGTTAGTCGAGTCACAATCCCACCCCGTGCCGGTGCCCACCGGTGTGACGGTCACACTGATGCTCCGTGGCAGAGTCGCGGGCTCTACCATCCACGAGACCGATGCCTCGACCGCGTCACCGCCCACTAGCAGCTCAGTGATGTTCGCCGCTTGACTCCACCCGCCGTCGTGTTGGAAAAGAACATTGATATTGTTGATCGCGTGGTCACCGAGGTTGCGCACCAAGGCCGTGACCGTGGCCGTGGACCCCGGTGTCGGATTGGGAGGTGAGATGCTGATATCCTCGGCCGCCACGGCCAGGTCGCCGCAGATGTTGTGCCGCAACACGTATAGATCCGCGGTCGCCGGGAACACGGGGTGACAAACAGCCTCCCAGGTAATCTGCGAGTCTCCCGTGCCGATCACGACGTCGTCGCAAGCGCTGCCGCCGCCGGTGTAGTCTCCGTAGATCAAGGGCGCCTTATTGTAGACCATAACCAGCGCGTCTCTCGTCGCGGGGTCTGCGTTGTAGATGTAGACGGGGGCCATGCCGCGCTCCATCGGACCGTCCGCAGTGAGCTGTAGAGGCTTGCTCCATAAAGCAGCCCCGGTCGGACCCGGCAGGCGAATCGCATACCAGACGTCGGTCTCTACCGCGGCCGTTTCGCCGAACGCACCGGGGTTTCCGGGAGTGCCGTCCGGGTTGGGTGGAGGCGCGATATCCTGCCACTGGGCACCCGCACCTTGCCACACCAGAACGAGAGCCGTCTGGCTGCTTTGTATGTTGGCTGCCGTTAGCCGAAACTCACCGGCCACACCCGTGGTCCCCTCCAGATCCACCACACGCTCCTCGCCGGCGAGCGACATGTCGGAATTGAGGGTCGCAGAAAAGATGTCACCGCAGCGAGACCAGACAATGACGGCAGCACCGGTAGCGTCATACGCTACCTGCGGGCTGGCGTCTTCCACCGAACCGGCGGAATCGTCTTTCAACAATGTAGGATCCAGATCCCATCCATCGGCCGCGGTGTACCGAATGCCATAGAGGTCTCTGTCGTCAACCGTCTCATCGGCCAGCGGATCACCACCGGTGGCGTCCTCCGTGAACAAAACGACACCCTCGCTTCCCTTATAAGCCAAAGCGAGGTTGATAATGGGGTTGGCTCTGGTCGTGATCGATTGGGCCCCGCTCCAATACGGATGGACATAGGTGGCGGGATCATGGATGGCGTACATCAGACTGTAACTTACGATGCTGGGGTCCCCGGGGTCGGGGATTTCACGGACCCAAACCACCATGGCCTTGCCACTGTCGTCGGCGGCGACCTTCGGACTCCGGTCCAGATAGGAGTTGCCTGTTGTCAGGTTATGTGCGTCTTGCCAGACCGGCGTTGATGCGTTGTACAAAGCCACCTCAATTTCGGTGTTGCTCTTTGCGTCCTCCAAGTCGCTCCTGGCGTCTCTTGGGTCGACGGGATCATTGAGCACCTTGTTGACATTCTCCCAGGCTGCAATGACGTTGCCGTTTGAGAGTACGTCCACTTGCGGGCGGAAGTCGGCTGTCCCATCGTCGTCCAGCACGGTGAAGTTGCTGTCCCATTGCCCGGTCCCGTTATGATACCGCCTGGAGACCACCACGGGGCCGTTGATCGTTCTGCGCTGCAGGTCGTCATGGACGTAGACGGTCAGCAGATCGTTCCCGAGGGGGACCAGATCGGGGAGTGCGTGTGGGAATCCCCCTGCGATGATCTGCGTTTCGGTGTTGATTCCGTTGCGCCACAGCTTGTCAGGTACTCCTCCGGCGTTGAACACGCTGTAAGTCGGTTCGGAATAATTCCGCCCCATCAATCGCGGGCCGTTCTGTTGCTCATGCAAGATCGGTTCGGAAAGACCTTTCTTGGCCGAACACAGATCGTACTTCCACGTCTTGCTGGCTTCAAACACGAGGAACTTCAGCCAATGGACTCTCACACCGGCCTTGACGAACGGCCCCAACTTGTCGATGTAATCAAAGCTCAGGCAAGGAGTGCCATCACTCGGTGCGAGAACCCCAAAGAAGGCACCTCCTCGCAAGAAGCTCTCGAGTGCGCCCCAATTCAGGAAGCCGACGCCAAGTGCGCCTTCCACCCATCCCTTAACGTCGGCCTGGACCGCAGACACTCCATCCATCGGTGCAACCCAATTGGACATCTGTGCCGCCAGGCTGGCATTGAACCCAGCTTTGAGCATGTAGTAC
>CAYOQG010000131.1:0-15379 GCA_964405925.1 uncultured Phycisphaeraceae bacterium
CAGATAAGGCCTGGCTTCCATTTGGTGAGGAGTGTTTGTTGCAGCGTGTGGTTCGGGTGGTAAAGGAGATTGCAGGGCCTGTAGTTGTTGCAGCAAGCCAGGATCAAGTGTTGCCGCCACTCCCTGACGGCGTGACGGTGGCACGTGACGTGCGTGAAAACGTTGGCCCTCTGGCCGGTTTGAGTGTCGGCCTTGCCGCCCTGGAAGGCTCTTGCGATATCACAGTTGTCGTAGCGTGTGACCATCCTCTGATAACACCCGGCTTTCTTGGGAGTCTGATTCGGCGTCTTGGACACGATGACTCGGCAATCGTTCCTGTGCGTGCGGATCGCCACTACGCGCTACTTGCCGCATACAGAGTGTCGGTTCGGCGGCACGTGGACGCAAACCTCAGGGCTGGTCGATATCGCTTGGTAGACTTCCTAAGCGACTGTAATGCGACCATGATTGACATAGCCGATCTGTGTGATGATGCGGTGGACAGAGGAGTGTTTATGAATGTGAATCAGCCCACGACATACGAACAGGCTTTGGATGTGCTTGGGTTGAGATGATTGGCGAATGAGGTGTGTGTGGCCGCGAGCCACGTATCGGCCACGCGTGCACAACGCAATAGCGCGCATATGCATCTGTGTCTTGGCTCAGAGATCAAGTGGAATCTGTGAGGCCGCTCAGATAGCATGGCCGCCTGGAGTCTGGGATCTGGGAAATTTCGGCTGATTGGCTGGAAGGAGATTTTCTGATGGCTGCTATACTCGCGGTTCCTGAATCGATGGCAGAAAGTGTGACCGGTTTCCTTGAGGCGCAGGCGATATCGCTCAGCGTCCTCGTCGGCAGCGAGGGAACCGTACGCGTCGTCAAAACCGACGAGCGACAGGAGAGCAGTCCATACCTGCTTCACGCCGGCGGCTGGATAGCTTGTGGTATAGCCCGCAGCATGGCCGCCACGCTCAACATAAGCTCCGGCAACATGGGCGCTTTGCTCAACCACCTGGACATCAGGATACGGGCGTGTGAGCTGGGCTGCTTCGAATGACGTTGTCCCTGTGCCTCCTGAAAACTTCATCCGAGGCCGAGAACCGTGGTTTCGCACGTTCCCGCAGGCATCTGCGATTGACGCTTCCAGCGGCCGGGCTACGCTCGTACCTGTCAATAGCAGAAATCCCATCCGGTACCGATGCAGCGTCCTCACGTCTCCATCTCCGGCTGTTTGCGAGCCCAAGCACAGCCGCCAGGCGGAGACTGATGGAGCAGTGTTGTGACGAATCGGCCCGATTCAGCGCGCGTGCGCGCACCCTGGGCTTCGGGCATCGAGTCAACTGACACGGCCCGATCAAGCAGCGCGACAGTATTGGTGGTGCAGTCCGCCGACCTGTGGAATGGCGATTACCCTGCCACGTTCGGGTGGCTCGATGTCGCGGGGTTTCGGCGAATTGCGATCCGGTGATAAGTGAGCCCTCGCCTCGTGATAGCAGGCGAAATACAGACCGGGGATGCGCATGAGGTGTCGCTCGTCGATCGTGATGACATGCTTGAGGCACTCACGACGAATCGACCCGACGAGTCGCTCGACGTATGGCGACTGCCAAGGCGAACGGCACGCGATGACAACTTCCTCGATGCCCATGTTCTTGGCGCGTTGCCGGAAGTACTCACCGTAGATCGAGTTCTGGTCGCGGATCAGAAACCGGGGCGCAGCATCATCCGGAAACGCTTCGATGATCTGCTGAGCCGTCCACTCGGCTGTCGGATGCGCGGCGACGTTGAAGTGGACGACTTGTCGTCGATGATGACGAAGAACGACGAAGGCGAAAAGTATGCGGAACTCGGCGTCGGAACGGTGACGAGGTCGCTGGCGACGATGTCGGCCAAGTGATTATCCAGGAACGTTCGCCAAGTCTGGGACGGAGGCTTCCGATGCTGAATCCGGTATTTGCGCACCGTCGTCTCGCATACCATGTGCCTCGGACTGAATGCGCGGGACGCCCCAGCCAGGATTGTCGCGCGACATGCGACGAATCAACCTGCGAATCTCGGCATCGATCTTCGGCCGGCCGACTTTGCGCGTTCGGGACTTCCACCGCCAATAGAGTCTGATGCCCTGCTGGTGCCAGCGGACGATGGTCTCTGGTTGTACGACCATGGGGCAGGATCGCCAGCCTGCCCACACCCGGGACAACCACACCCAGAGGACCCGATCGCGCCAGCTCAACCGTGGTCGTCTCTTCCGCTCGGTCAAGACGGCCAGTTGTTGCCGCAGAGCGAGATTCTCGGTCGGCAGGCCCGCTTGGTCACGAACCAAGGCCCGAAGCGAGACCGCGATCATGTGAAATACGCTCATCCCGTGCCTCCGAAACTGCGGACATCCACGCGAAAGGCCTAGCCACGACCCGGGTTCCGTCAAATCGTAAGTGCTGTTCTGACGAGGGATTCGGAATAAACATGAGGGACAGTACGGTCTCGCCAGGATGACATTCTCAAGAACCACACGTATCGCCATTCCACACGGGACACGAGTGGACATGAAGGAACATGAGTGGACACCAGTGGACATAGAATGACAGCCGACCCCGCACCAGAGTACGCACTCCGTCCCGCAAAACGACCAAGGTCCCGTGCTGTTTCCCCCCGCCCCGTGGTGGCCAATCCAGGCACTGACGCCTTTGGACGTCCATCCGGACATGACCAGTCGACTCTGCCAATCAGAGGAACCGAAGCTCGCTGGTGGCGCGCGAGATGGAATCGCCCGGCCACGGCCCCAAGTCCTTGCCCTTCCACAGGTCGGCGGCCTGGATCATCGGTATCGGCGCGCGGCTTGAGCAACAGCTTCGGAGGTCAGGTCGCAAACGAATCGACCGGAATCGGTCCGCGCCTCTGCCGGAATCCAACGCCGCGTCGACCCGAAAGCCATCGCCCGCCTCGGCTGCATCCGCCATGTCGTGCCGCCAAAACTCCGCCCCACGATCGCGAAATACCCCGGATAGCGTTTTCGGGATGGACAGGTGTCAGCTCCAACCGTCTGGGAAAAGGATGTGTCAAGATTCATTCTCAGGCGATGCATTAGCTGCGCTTCGCGCAGCCGTTGCGTCATGCCGGAAACGACTGGGGTCACTCACTCCTCAGAAGGTTCGAGACGTCTCTCACTGAGCCCGGGATGATCTGGAGCGTATCGTATTGCGCGAAAGACTGCGTTAGGGCCGGCAGGCCCGCCCGGCGGCCCGTTCCGTCCGAGTGGACCTGCGTCCCGAGGCCGTTCGCCGCGCGGCCGGTCTTGCCTCGGCGGAGGGCCGAGCCCCGGTGGAGGATGTAGCGGTCCACCCGGCAGTACTCCTTCCGGTCCGTCGTGTGGAACCCCGGGCGGTTGTCGTGGGTGACCGAAGGGGTTGACGTACTCCCACACTATTCTCTCATGCGCGTCAACCTCGAAAAACCTCCCGCCTTCGCCTGAGCAGATCAAGGTGTTGCCGTTCGGTAGTCGCTGAGCGCCAGAGACCCGCTCCGAGAAGAAATCCAACTTGCGTGGACTCGTGTAGTGCCATGCAGCTTCAGCCGGTCCGTATCCGGCAGCTTTATCAAGTATGTACTGTCCAGCGGCATCGACAGGCGGCGTGAGCTCGATTACGGAGGAGTAATCTCCGTCGGGCCTTCCCAGACCATTGTTGAAAACGAGCAGGTGCCCTTCACCCGGCGGCCCCGAGGCAACCCAATGCCCATCGTGCGGACCGAAGAGTTGCTGGTCAGCAGCCGTGTCGGCTCGATAAGCCTTCGGATTACCCCATCGGTACAGAAGATCCCCGCCTCTGCCGCTTCTACCCCCTGAGTGACTTGCAGCCTCCGCGGTCGTGGTACTGTGGTCAATCACCCAGATTTCGTTGAACCCGAGCACGGTCAGGACAATCTGGTCCAGTTCCGCGTTGTAGGCAATTGCGTTTGTGTGGTTCCAGTCGGGACGCATCTCTCCGCGACCATGTGCCGGGGAGCCGCCGATGTAACCCAAAGATTGTAGTCGGCGCAGCTCGGCAGGTGGCAGGGGCCCGGGTGTCGCGCTGAAGTTCACGTCGATAAGTTCGGGATGATCTGCCACCTCACCGTAGTTCGCCTTGGTCGGATCGTGATCCTGGATCAGGTGGTCCCAGACATGCCATTGCCAGACGATTTCTCCTCCACCCTGTGTGCACGGTTCGACCTCGATGACGTGGTCGGGCCAGAGTTCTCCGCCCTGCAGTAGCGCGGGATCGCGCCCCGCCGCGAGTGCCTCTTCCTCGGTCTTCCGTTCCCAGGCAATCATGAGCACGTTACCGTTCGGCAACCGCGCTATGTCATGATGCTGGCAGTGTTGTTCATTTGAGTAGGCGTATTCCCACACGACGTGACCGTCCCAGTCGGTCCGCTGGACGCGTCCGCCGAGCCCGCCACCGTGAAAGACGGGGTTCTCCGGATCGCGGGCACACCGAAGCAGATCACCACAATCGAGCAGGTAGGCGGATTGGCCTGGATCGTACGCGCTTTCCCACGTATGAACCACCTGACCGGCCATGTTGATGAGGTAGGTTGTGGTCGAGCGTAGGGGCGCGAAGAGCGTGTATCCTTCAAAGGCGCCTTCGTCATTGCACAACAGACCCGTCTGCGGCGGGGCGGCGGAACGGGGTCTGCCCCATCGCCGTGCTTCATGGCGGGCCTCGACAGCGAGTTCGTTCTCTCCCAAGCGGATGAGTATATCGGCAAGGCAAACGTAGTCGTCGACCAGCAGACCGCGAACGTGCTCGAACTCCGGTTCCGTCTCCAAGACCTCTTTGAGTGAGTCGACCGATGTTTCGACAAGTGATCGGGCCTCTTCGAAACGATCGCGATCGCGCAGCAACCTCGCCAGTGAGCCCTGAATCGTGGCCAGCCAGACCTGGTACGGCGTGACTTCCGGAAACTGGACGTGCAGCGCCGATTGCAGCTCGAGGGCCCGGCGAAGACTGGTCTCGGCTGACTCGAGCTGTCCCGCACGGCGTAGAACGTCCGCGAGTTTGTGGTGAATATGCACCTGCGATGCGACGTAGTTCGGAATGTTCGGGTGCTCGGCGACCAAAGCTTGGGAGATTCCAAGGGCGACGCGCAAACGCTCCTTGGCGGTCGACAAATCCCGATCGCTGGGGTTCGGACCGAATGAGTCCAATCGGGCGTAAGTCTCGCTGAGATCGTGGCGGTATTCGGGTACGCCTGGGTAGTCCTCTACGAGTTGCTGGAGGATCTCCGTGGCCCGTGCCTGGCCGTCAAGACGTTCCTCATGATCGCCGTGCGAGGGCTGCGCCGGTAAGTCGCAATAACATCGGGCGAGCAGATGCCTGTAATCGGGAACGCCTGGATATTCAGCGGCGAGATTCTCGAGCAATTCGATCGTCTTCTCCAACCGGGGTTCGTCGCGGTCGGGCGACAGGCGGTGGTCGCGAGGGCCGGACTCCCGATCCAGCCGGGGCGCCGGTGCGGCAGCTCTTCTGGGTGGAAGACGCTCCGGTCTTTCGGGATGCGGGCTGAGAGGTGGGTGCCCAGTCGCGGGTCCTGCTCTTCGGGCGAGGAGATAGTAGGTGCGCGCGCGTGCGAATCGATGTTCGGGCAGCGTGGAGCGTTCGCTCGGTGCGGCGTCGAGAATCGCCAGGGCACTCAGGCAGGCGTTGCGTGCCTGCTCGGGTTCGCCGGCAGCCCAATTCAGTGTGGCCAGCTCCTGATAGATACCAATGCGTTCTAACTCTAAGTGTTGATTGTCTCGATCCTCAGCGTCGAGTTGTTCGTATCCCTCGAGAGCTTTCGCGTATGCCTCCTTCGCCTCTTCATACTGGCCGAGTTGCTGGTGGATATCGCCGATGCGGCGATTGGCTGCGGCGACGCGTTGACGCATTTGCGCATCGTCGCCGCCGTGTTCGGCCAGGCGATCGTAGAAAACGCGCATGTGTTCCAGTAAGTTCGCGGCCTCTTTGGATAGAACAGGCACGGAGGGCACGTCGATCCTCTCGCCGTCGGAGCTCTCGACGGTCAGTTCTGCCGGCGACATGACCGATCGTGGGGCGAGCTTCTCGAATATGGTGTCGACCGCTTCAAGTGCGAGAACCAACGTGGCTTCGGCCCGCTGTCGCTGGCGGGACTCCCCGGCTAGTGCATCTCGCACGCGCTGCTCGTCCTTCTTGGCACGCACGTACCCAACGCTCGCCAGCACGGCGACTACGACAAGCAGCGTCATGGCCGCACCCGACAGGCCGGCGATCGCCCGGTTACGCTGGCACCATCGCCAAAGCCGCTCCGGTCCGCTCGTTCGACGTGCGCGAATCGGGCGATCTTCGTGAAAACGCCTCAGATCATCCGCCATCTCGCCGGCCGACTGGTAGCGATGGTTCGGATCGCGCGCGATCGCCTTCTGGACTACCGTCTCCAGGTCGCGGGGAATCGCCGGATTCACCTTTGCAGCAGGCGTCGGTTCTTCCTGCGCGATCTTCCGAATGAGGTGACTTCTGTCCGGTGCCTCGAATACGGCCCGAAGAGTGAGCAATTCGTATAGTGTAGCGCCCAGACTGTAGACATCACTTCGGACATCTGCCTGGCCGTGTAGCTGCTCCGGGGCCATGTAGCGGAGCGTTCCGACTACGTCGCCGGCTTGACTGACGCCGTCGGGCTCCGTCGCCTTGGCCAGCCCGAAGTCGGTAATCCAGACAACGCCCCATGCATCGACGAGCAAGTTGGCCGGCTTGATGTCTCGATGGATCGTGCCCTGTGTATGTGCGTACTCGAGCGCATCCGCGATTTGCTCTCCGATACCGGCCACGCTTCGCCAGTACTGGTGGCCGGTTGGTGGCAAAGGCGTTTGCGTGACCCAGTCGGGTTGGCCATCCGTGCTTCGGTACGCGCCTGTTTCCGATCCAGTGACATCTGCACGGGGAACACCGCTGTTGGGCGACGGCGGATGAGAATCGGAATCCGACGGCTGTTGGTCGTCGCTTAGCGCATTGTGCGAATCCTGTCCATCCGCCGAAGAACCAGGTTGTTGAAGTCGCTCGAACCGTCCGTCAATCAATGTCCGTGCGACGCGCTCGACTTCGCTTGTGCGTTGCTTCGGGTGAGGCGATCGTTCTCCATCGCTCGGCGTGGCCGCTGCCGCACCGCCGTGCCCGGCCCGTCCGAGACGAGAGAGGATCTCATCCAGCCCCACGCCTCGGATCATCTGCATGACGATGTAGTGGTAGCTATCCTGCTGGCCGACACCGAAGACAGGGACAATGTTCGTGTGGTGTAGTTTGGCGGCCATTCGAGCCTCTCTTTGGAATCGCCGCAGCCGTTTGGGATCGAGCAGCGACTGCCGGGGCAAGACCTTGACGGCAACGCGTCGCCCCAGCGATTCCTGCTCCGCCTCATAGACGATGCCCATCCCTCCGCGGCCGATCTCCCGTATGATGCGAAAATCACCCAGCCGCTCGAGGTGAACAACGCCCAGGAAGACACGGCCACCCGACGAGCGCTCCTTGTCAACCTTCAACCGTTCGACCGCGGCGATGGTCGGGAAGAGATCCCGAATCTCCTCCGCCAGGTCCGGATGATCGGCCACATACTCCTCGATGGTCGGATGCTCACCGCGGCGCTGCCTCTCGACAAACTCGGCGGCGAGCAGCTCGACAGGATCACGCTCTGAACCCGGATCATCCATGGGTGTTTTTTCTGCGCTGCGTTGACTCCTCTTTGACATTCCACACCTCACTAAACAGATCCGGCATCTCGGAGAGGATTCCCTTCAGTCGCTTGATCGCTCGGACGTACCGAATGCTCGCGGCTTTTTGTTGGATGTCGAGCACCTCCGCCGCCTCGCTGTTGGTCAGTTCCTCGAAATGCCGCAACGCGAGGACCTCACGGTCGATCGGGTCCATCGACTCGAGCGCGGCCTCCAACCGCGCCGAAACTTCGACGCGAACAGCGGCTTGGCTGGGCGAGGTCATTTGACCGACTAGGCGGGCGGCCATCGAAAGACTGGTGGTCTGCGAGTAATGACATCCGAGCCGGCCGATCTCCCGCCCGGCGTTGCGCATCTGGGCCCCCAGGTGTCGCCGATGCACATCCACGAGCGTCTGTATCACGATCATGCGCAACCAGACGAAGAAGGAAGTGGTTGAATCCTCGGTGAAGTGGCTCATGCGTTTCACCGCGGCGAGATACGCTTCCTGGAGAATGTCATCCTCGTCCACACGCCCCAAAAGACGCCGGTCAAGTCGGAAGTGCGCGAGTCTCCAAAGGCGTTCTCGATGCAGCGAGAACAGCTCTGCCAAGGCGCTCTCGTCGTTATTCCTCACGCGCTGCAGCGCCTCGGTCATGTCGTCGCCACCTTCAGCCATTGAAGGCTCCATAAGTACAAACGGGCGCCAGTGGCCGTTGTCTACAGGCCTGACCAAAATCTCCTCATTCTGCCGTCGGCGGCACGGGCGGGCAAGTGACCGAGAACATGCCCCCGGGTTGCCGCGGGAAATCAATTGGCGCCGGGGTGTAGAAAGCACGCGGTCTTGCACGTTTCCAAAGATAGGCCGCGTGGATTGGCCACGCTGGCGGCACGAACCTGATTGACAAGGGGCAATGACATGAAACGCGGAGTGATGTTAGTGGGTGTGCTGACGTTGGTTGTGTCTGTCGGGATGGTCCCGGATCGCGGACAGGAACCACCGCGTCCGCAACCGCCCAACCCGGTGATAGCGGCGCTTGATGCTGACCAGGGCGGAACGATTTCGGCCGAGGAGATCGCCGCCGCGAGCACCGCGCTGCTGGCGCTCGATCTTGATGGCGACGGCATTCTATCGGAGGAAGAGTTGCGACCGCCGCGCCCCGATCAGGGCCCGGAGCAGCCGGAGGGCAATCCCATCATGCGACATGATGCCGATGGCGATGGGGTCGTTACGTACGAGGAGTTCATCGCCCCGGTCAGCGACGCCTTCGGTCGGATCGACACCAATGGAGACGGGACGATCGACGCGGATGAAGCGCGGGCGGCGGAGCCGCCGCGTCCGCCCGCACCGATGCAGGATGATGGCCAGCGGCCCGGCCCGCGTCAGCGGCGTGGTCCCAGAGGTGGCTGGTAGGCGTTCGGCGCGTATGTTCAAGGCTAACGGGTGACCCAAGCCGTCGGAGCGGGGTCACCCTCGGAAGCTGTATCGATGCTTCGGGGACGAAGAACGTCATGGTGCTGCAGAATAGCCTGAGGTGCTCGCGTTTTGGGGAAAGGGTGGCGAACGCCGCATCCCGCAACAAGGGCCCTCGCCTTTAACACTTGTAGGGGGAGATGAGTCATGGACCGTTTGACGACGCGATCTCGGCGGAATCGTTGGAGCCGATGGGGGCTCGGGATCCTCATGCTGGCCGGCGTTGGCTGTTCGGCGGAGTCCGCACTCGCCCAAGCTACCAACCAGATTACCTCCATTAGCCCCAGCTCGGCAGCTCAAGGCACGGCCGGCCTGGTCTTGACCTTCAATCTCGACACGGATATGCCTCCGGCTCCTCCGGCTGGCGTCATGCCGGACAGCGTGCTGATCGGGAGCATCAGCGGCACTTCGGTGACACATTCCAGTCAATATGTAGTCACGGCCGTCTTCGACATACCGGGCAGCGAGCCCACTGGGCCCAAGGACGCGACGGTCAACTTCACGACACCACAAGGTTCGCTCGTGTTCTCGATGGCTGGTGGCTTCACCGTGACAGCGGGTGCCGACACGCCGCCGAGCATTACGCAGCATCCGCAGTCGCAGACGGCGCCGCCCGGCAGTTCGGTCACTTTCACCGTCGTGGCATCGGGCACCGAGCCCTTGGAGTACCAGTGGCAGAAGGATGAAGTCGACATCTCCGGCGCGACCGAGTCATCCTATACGATCAACCCGGTGGACTGGGGCGACGCCGGCAATTACCGCTGCGTCGTCACCAACGACTTCGGCACGGCCACGTCCGACGAGGCAGTGCTCACCGTGGCTGAGCTCCAGATCGGCGCTTATCCTGTCGTCGATACCGCCCAGGACGTTTGCTATGACGAACAGTTCCAGATCACGTGTCCATCCGTCGGCGACGCCTTCTACGGCCAGGATGCTCAATACTTCGGCAATCAGCCAAGCTACGCCATCAGCGGCGACGGCCTGACCGTTTACGACAACGTCACCGGGCTGACCTGGACGCGAGACGCCGACTTGGACGGCGATGGCGACATCGACGTCGATGACAAAGTGACGTTTGATGAAGGTCAGCTCGTCCCGGACACGCTCAACGCGCAGAACTACGGCGGCTACAGCGATTGGCGCGTACCGAGCATCAAAGAGCTCTATTCTCTGATAGATTTCCGTGGTACCGACCCAACATCCTTCGACACAACCGAAGGCTTCATCCCCTTCATCGACACTGACTATTTCTATTTTGCATACGGTGACATCGCCGCCGGCGAGCGCAGCATCGATTCGCAGTGGCTCACCAGCACGTTGTACGTGAGCACGGTGATGGATGGCCAACAGGCCATGTTCGGCGTGAACTTTGCCGATGGGCGGATCAAGGGCTACGGCCTCAGCAATCCGGAGGGAGGCGAGAAGACGTTCTACGTCCGTCTTTGTCGCGGTAATACAGACTATGGTGTTAACAACTTCACCGACAATGCCGATGGGACGATTACCGACGAAGCCACCGGCCTGATGTGGGAGCAGGGCGACAGCAGCGCGGGCATGAACTGGGAAGACGCTTTGGCCTGGGTCGAACTGATGAACAATCAGGACTACCTTGGCTACAACGACTGGCGTTTGCCGAATGCCAAGGAACTCCAGAGCATCGTCGACTATACT
The DNA here is from genome assembly GCA_964405925.1 of uncultured Phycisphaeraceae bacterium. Taxonomy (GTDB): domain Bacteria; phylum Planctomycetota; class Phycisphaerae; order UBA1845; family UBA1845. The sequence goes on from CAYOQG010000131.1 coordinate 10,824, forward strand.
CGCTCGCCGGATACCAGCGCCTCGGCAGCCATCGATCCCGTCTTCAACGCCACGCAGATCACAAACGTCGCCGGTCAGGCGGACTATCCCTTCTACTGGACTGGTACGACCCACATCCGCGGTGTCGAGGGCAGCGGCCAGGCCGGCGCCTACGTAGCGTTCGGACGCGGCCTGGGGTCGATGGACGGCGTTAACGTCATTGATGTTCACGGCGCTGGATGTCAACGAAGCGACCCCAAGGATGGCGACCCGAACGACTACCCGTCTTGGGGCAATGGTCCGCAGGGAGACCTACAGCGCGTCTTCAACTACGTCCGCCTCGTCCGCGATGCGGACTTGGCCGCGCCCTACGATGGCTACAACCTGTTTACGTCACTCAACTCCACCACGGCGTACCTGATGGACATGGACGGGAACTTTGTCCACTCCTGGGAAACCGGGTATCGCCCCGGTCAGGCGATGTACTTCCTCGAAAATGGCGAACTGCTCCACACCGGCAACGTCAACAACATGAACTTCAACGTGGGCGGTGCCGGTGGGATGGTCCAAACCTTCGATTGGGATGGGAACGTCACCTGGGCGTACGAATACTCGAGCGCCGAACACCTCCAGCATCACGACATCGAGATGCTTCCCAACGGCAACGTGCTGATGGTCGCCTGGCAGTACAAGAGCCAGGCTGAAGCCATCGCTGCCGGCCGCAACCCCGCGCTGCTCAGCGAAGGAGAACTATGGCCGGACAGCGTCATAGAAGTGGCATCCGCAGGGCCCACCACCGGTGACATTGTCTGGGAATGGCACGCCTGGGACCACCTCGTGCAGGATTATGATCCTTCTCAAGAAAACTATGGGGTCGTCGCTGACCATCCCGAGCTGATCGATCTCAACTACACCTTGAACCCCGGCGCGGATTGGAACCACGTCAACTCGGTTGATTACAATGCCGACCTTGATCAGATCATCCTGAGCGTGCACAACTTCGGCGAGGTGTGGGTCATCGACCACAGCACTACCACCGTCGAAGCCGCCGGCCACTCGGGAGGCGACAGCGGTATGGGCGGCGACCTGCTCTACCGCTGGGGCAACCCGCCGACCTACGGGGCGGGAGCCGCCGGGGATCAGCAGTTGTTCGGCCAGCACGACGCCGAGTGGATCGAGACCGGCCTGCCGGGCGAAGGAAACATCCTCATCTTCAACAACGGTCAGGGACGCCCCGGTGGTAATTACTCCTCCGTCGATGAAATTGTTCCTCCCGTAACCCCCGATGGCAGCTACACGCTGGTACCCGGGTCCGCTTACGGCCCGGATGCGCCAACGTGGTCCTACACGGCTGATCCCCCTACCGACTTCTTTGCCCAGAACATCTCCGGCCAGCAACGGCTGCCCAACGGCAACACGCTGATCTGTGAGGGGCCCAGCGCCTACTTCTTCGAGGTGACCTCAGCCGGCGATACAGTGTGGGACTACACTTACACCGGTTCGGTCTTCCGGGTTGAGCGCTATCCCGCCGAATACCCGGGGTTCGATGGCACGCCCTTGGATGACGAGGCGGAGTGCAGCGGAGACGGCGACTGTGACGACGGCGTGGCATGCACGGACGATACGTGCGAAGGAACCGTCTGTGTGTACACGCCCAACGATGCTAATTGCCCCGACGATGGGTTGTACTGTAACGGAGTCGAGACGTGTAGTGTGACTCTCGGTTGTCAGTCGGAGCCCGCCCCGTGCCCGGCTGAGTCCTGCAATGAGATCAGCGACGTGTGCGAGGTGGACTGTACTCCCCCCGACCCACCGTTGCCCGACTTTGCGGCTAAGAATAGATACCTATCAGTCGAGATCAGCGACACTACCCAGGCACAAGGGGTCCAGGTGACCTTTATCTCGCTACCTGGGTATGAGTATGCGGAAGGGCGGAGCATGTGGGTCCACCCGCCGCACGAAATGACCGAGGCGTCGGGTTCATCGGGTAGCACGCCGCCGCCGGTCTGCACGGTGGCTGAACTCGGCTGCACACCATACTACACGGTTTGGGGTGACGTGGGAGTCGTCGATCTGTATGACGCTGCCATCGTCCCCGGTGCGACGATTGAACTCCGGGCGATCACCGAGGGGTGCGATACGGCCAACCCGACCAACTACTCCTCGCCTCTTATCGTGGTCATGAGCGACGTCGGCGACGTGGTGGGTGACTGTGAGGTTACACCGTGCAGTCCGCCCCAGGGAGTGGTGGACTTTGTGGATATTTCGTCCATTGTCGAGAAGTTCAAGAACACCCCTTCGGCTCCGAGGAAGGCGCGGGTCGACCTGATTAACTCGGATGTCGCGAACCCACTTCCGGACGGCAAGGTCGACTTCGTCGATATTTCCTACTGCGTGGAGGCGTTCCGCAGTACGGCGTTCCCGCTGCCCGGACCACCGGCAGAAGATCCCTGCCCGCACCGCTGAGAGGGTGGACAGCACTACGGCACTGCCGTCGGGATACGCAGGCAAGGGTAGCGCTCCGGGATTCTGGGAAACAAACGGATATCCCACGGCAGGCTCGTGCTGGCAACGACCGCTGCGCCCACGTGCAGACACGCACGCCGCCGCGACAGAGCGAGCATGCGTAACCCCCAACGCCTGAGAGGCGCGAACGGCTACTTCGCCCAGGCACGGTTGATCGCCACCAGGCAGCAAACCTGGTTTGAAACCGAGTCGACTATTCAGTACATGCCACGCCAACCACTTGGCTTGGCGCGGAGGACCTCGTGGCCGAAGGGCTCTGACGCGACCGGGCAGACCGCAGGGACGTGAGGGCGGACTTGGACCTCCGGATCGTCTCCGCCGACAGCCACCGCTTGGGGGCGGTTTCCCCGGCCGGCCCGACGCGGCACAGCGCTCCGACTCACTGATCCTCCTTGAATGGACCCAAGACATCTAGCAGTACAGCGCAACATTACTTTCCAGACACGACCTGATTTGGTCGACGTCGATGCCCTTTCGTAACAAGTCTCTTCGCGCTGTCTTCCTAAGGTTTGATTCTCTCGTAGAAACCCCGTTTCCGGCGAAATCACCTCCTGTGGCGATAGTGCCACGGCCGTTTTTCGCAGCGTTTTTGGTTTTTTCGAGAGAATCAAGGTTTGTTTTGACGGCGACGCCGCGATCCCGGTGATAACAGATCCTCGCCGCGGCATCTTGAAGAATGACACGCCGGCGCGACGGCGCAGTCGTCTTGCAGGCAGCCATCCAGGACTAGAAGAAATCGTCGCGCTCATGACTGCTTCCGGCGAGCAGCAGACATGCCCGGCCGGCCCTCTGTGCCGATTCCTCGGCCACGAGCTTCGCACGCATCGTGTTGAGGAATAGATGACTGACGTGCGAAGCTTACACGTGACGGTAGACCGATTTCAAGTCACAGACCTCGAAGTGATCGCGACCCAGCCTGTCGTCCTCGCGGAAACACTGTTGGACGGGTTAGCGCGAGTAGGCCAGGTAGACCATCCTATGGTTGTGATCGGCACTTACCGTGTCGGGCCAACAGCACTCGATCTGGCCACGCTGGATGGCAATGGTCTCGGTCTGAGTCTTCAGTTGTATCTAGGCCAGAACGGTCCGTCGTGTTCTGAACAAAACGCTACCCGCAATCAGCACGAGCATGCCGAGGATGGCCACGCCCCACGTGGATATGGTAGCTACCTCGCCGAAAGGATCGGGAAACCACTTCAGCCCAATCGGCCCCGCGAGATCGGTCAAGATGGGGCCGCTGACGGTGGGCGTTTCCATGTAGTCATGAATCACGGAGAGGCTCCCGAAGGGTTGGCCGTTGTTCGTATTCGCCACGTATGCCCGCCCGTCGGAGAGGTAGGCGATGAAGTGCGGCTGCGGACCGACCGGCAACTCTACTGACATGTCCTGCGTCGGGTCGCGCGGATCTGAACTGTCGAACATGAGCACTTTGTTGATCGGCTGGCCCGAAACGTAGAACCGAGTTCCGTCCGGCGTGAACGCGCCGGTACTCGGCTGCGCCGGGGGCGTATGGACGATGTCCACGTGCCTGACGAAGCTCAGCGTATCCAGGTCGATCACCTCAATGGTGCTCATCAGGCCGTGCAGCGTCACGTAGACGACATTCTCCGTTGGATGGATGTCGGCGCCCTCAGGCTCGGCGTTTGGCGGCAGATTCTCAGCTTGACCCACGATGTCGAACGTCTCCAGGTCGACGATCAGGATCGCCGGCTCGTTCCGCACCGTGATCACGGCATATCGGCCATCGTGGCCAACGCAAGCCGTAATCGGGTGCAGGCCGGTGGGAATAGAAACCGCGACCGTACCCGTCGGAGGCCAGACTGAAGTATCTAGCTGCACCACATCCAGCCGGTCGTCCCCGCTGACAAGTCCGTCCGCCCCACGCGTCGTTACCAGCAGCCGCTCACCCTCCGGCGCCAGCGCCACGCCGATCGGAAGTGTTCCCAGGCCAGGGATGACCACATCCTCCACGTCGCGCGTGTCCGGACGAATGACTGCTATCTTGTGGTCTTCATGCGCGGAAACGTAGACCCAGCGGTGAGAGAGATCTA
>CAYOQG010000132.1:0-15247 GCA_964405925.1 uncultured Phycisphaeraceae bacterium
CGGGGCGAAACTACTTTAGCCCAGGGCAAGGCGAAGCCGCAGCCCTGGGTTGCCGTTCCCCCAAACAACATTAGCCCTGTAAGGGCGGCACAACGAACTGCTAAACCGGGAAAGGGGACATTCTTCTTTCCTGTTAAAGTAGAACGTCCTCCTTTCAGACCTCATAAATCAGCTCATCGATCTACCGATCGGTGACATCAGGCTGACGCTGAATGCCCGTTTTGTCGGTCGGCGTCCTGGCCACGTGAACCTTCTGCAACGAGAATGCCCCTTCCGCAATTCGTAATTCGCGCTCGGCACTTCGAAATGTGCAATTCCGCCTTCCGCCATTCGCCGCTCGCCATCCGCCATCGAAACCCAGCGAAGACGCCCATCCATCGGGATTCGCGTGTGTCCCTACGTCGCTCTGCCCCTTCGTCGCTTCGTCGCTACTTCCCCTCATTCGCCATTCTCCCTCCCCGGTCCCCGCTCGCTAAACGCGACCGCCGGACCGATCACCTGTGACGTTATTACCCCGGGAGTTACGCGCGCCACCCAGGCGGGCCCAGCGGAAAAGAGCGCGAAATGCGAAAAAAAAGTTGCCAAACGAACCCAAATTTCCGCCCTGGCGCTATCAAAAACGTGGCTCCGCCCAAAAAACGAACCCAAACGGACCCACGCAGGAAGGACAGCTCGACAACCTGCAATTGGCGTTTGTGTTGAAATGAATGCGGTAGCGTTGTTACCGGGATGCTCGAGGCGGGTCAGTCACCTGCCTTACCCCTTTGTGCCTCAGGGCTGCGCGTGTCGGCCGATAGTCACAAGCCCGAGTGCTATGTCCTATGGACACACAATCGCCGAGTCTTCTCGCCCTGGCTCATGGAGCGGCATGAGCGGCGCCAAAGTCTCACCCTGGGCCCGCTGGGGCAAACTTGCAAGCCGGTCCAGGTACTTGGCGAGTTCGTCACTGGGGAATTCGGCCAAAAAGTCTGGGCTGGCTGTGGTGTTGTATCCTCGGATCGCATCAATAGTGTCACGCTTTGTCATCATTGCGTGCAGCTCCTCGTGCGCTCGGCGGCTTTCGGTTCTTGCGGATGACCAATTTCGCGCTTGGCACGGTATCGGCACTGGTTGTTGACACACTTGAAGGGGATTCGGGTCGCATCGACATGGGATTGGAGACCGTACGAGGCAGACTTTGCGCGAGGATCGGCAGAGGCTGCGCAGCGTATGCGACTTGGCCTTGCCCAGAACAGCTATGTGGCGTCGCGTGAGAAGAGGTCGCGCGGAAACTGCGCCGACTTCTTTGGGCGGTATCGGGGGGGATCAAGTTTTTTCTTGGCAAGCGGTGCGCGGGCCCCCTGTTGACCCCAATCGGGAGCAGACGATACTATCCGCAGGCTATGGCGATTCGCTTTCAATGTGGCGCGTGTTCTCAACCCATCGAGGTCGACGACGAGTGGGCCCAGAAGCTTGTGGTGTGTCCGTACTGCCGTAAGACCGTCACGGCGCCTATGGAGTCCATGCTGCCCGATCCCGCAGAGATGCCCACGGCGACGCGGTTGGAAAGTCCCGAGGTCGCCGTCGCCGACTTTCGGCCAGTCGAACCCGACAGACCGCCTTTGCCGACATCCAACGTGTTGGGCAAAGTCGCGTTCGGCTTGGCGTGTACGACCTTTGTGGTTGCGTGCGCGTCGTGGACTATCGCCTTCACTCACAGAGACGAGTTGCAGCCCGCCTTGCAAGCCCAAATGGACCGAACCCCGGGCGAGCAGTTTCAGGCGGGGCAGGAGCTTGCGGCCACGCTGGCTTCTGGGCCGGCGGCAGAAGCGTGGATGGCTATGTCCCTGCTTGCACAATGCGCGGCTCTGATCTGGGTCGCAGCTTTGGTGTGTGGGCTCATCAGTGTGTGCCGGCCGGTGCGGCGCGGATGGGCCGTCGCGGCGCTTGTGATCACAGGGATTATCCCAGTTCTGTTCTGTTGCGGTGGTCTGGCGTTTACGCTCCCCGCCTAACTCGCGGGCGGGTTATTTGGAGGGAGGTGGAACCTCAGGCTTCACGTCAGCGGGTTTTGGATTCGGCGATTCGGGCACGAGCAGTGTGCAACCGCATTCGCTGCAGCGTACGCGCTGCCCACGTACGTGATCAGGCACACGGAGAATGGCTCGACAACTCAATCGCGGACAAAGAAGTGTTACTGGCATCGCTCGTCTACCACACCACTGACCCGTCCTCGCAAAGATCTACCGGCTTCCACGGCACCTATCGACGCTGCAGAGCCGGCACTTTACGTGACAGACTCAGCGCTCGCGGGATCAGGGCGTGCTACTACGTTCGATAATGATCAGGCGGACTCGCGGCGCCGCGGAGTTTTCGGCGGAAGCAGCGGTTGCTTGCCTTCCACAACGGCTTTGCTCACCACGGTCTTTCCGGACCCAGCATGCTCCGGCAACTCGTACATGGGAACGAGCATGAGTTCTTCCATCACCGCCCGCAGTCCCCGGGCGCCGGTCTCGCGTTCCAGGGCCTTCTCGGCGATGGCTCTCAGGGCCCCCGCGGCGAACTCGAGCTGGCAACCTTCGTACTCGAAGAACTTCTTGTATTGTCTGATCAGGGCGTTGCGCGGTTCGGTCAGGATTCGCACCAGGATCTCAACGTCCAGCGGGCTAAGGGTCGTGAAGACCGGAAGGCGGCCCACCAACTCCGGGATCATACCGTACTCGACGAGGTCGTCGGGGATAGCCTGGGCAAGCACCTCGCCTTCTTCCCGGACCTCGTCACGGGGCTGACCCTCGTTGGAAAAGCCGATCGCACTATGCCCCAGGCGTCGTCGGATAATATCGGTCAACCCCACGAAGGTGCCGCCACACATGAACAAGATGTTGCTGGTGTCCATTTGAATATACTGCTGCTCCGGGTGCTTGCGCCCGCCCTGTGGCGGGATGTTGGAAACCGTACCTTCAAGCATCTTGAGCAGACTCTGCTGGACACCTTCGCCGGAGACGTCTCGGGTGATGCTCACGTTCTGGGACGTTCGACCGATCTTGTCAATCTCATCGATATAGATGATCCCGCGTTGAGCCAGTTCGAGATCGTACTCGGCGTTTTGCAGGAGCCTTAAGAGGATATTCTCGACGTCTTCGCCGACATAGCCTGCCTCTGTCAGCGTAGTGGCATCGCCGATGGCAAAGGGAACGTTCAACATGCGTGCGAGTGTCTTGGCCAACAGGGTCTTTCCGACACCGGTCGGCCCGATGACGAGCACGTTGGACTTGTCGAGCTCGACGTCGTCGCTGTCCGCGACGTCGATATGCTGCAGGCGTTTGTAGTGATTGTGTACGGCCACGGCAAGGGTCTTTTTGGCCCGCTCCTGGCCGATGACGTACTGATTCAAGAACTCGTGAATGTCTCGAGGGCTGGGAATCTCACGGATAATGGCCCGCGAGGCGGAGGCCTTGCGCACCTCCTGCTTGATGATGTTGTGACAAAGCTCGACGCAGGATTTGCAGATGTAGACGTCCTTGGGCCCCTCGACCATCGGTCCCGCATCCCGCTGTCCCTTTCCACAGAAGCTGCAGGTGCTGAGCCGACGTGTCCGTGGGCCGCCGTTGCCACCCCTTCCTCGGGTGTTAGGCATTGTTAACTCCTATCTAAATCGCGCCTCTCTGCAGCGTGAACGTCTCTTCGTTGACATCCCGACGCGCTGATATCGTCAGGTGCGCGCGTCCCGCTGAAATAGATTATCCGTTGGGACCTATCCCTTAGGCTCGGTCGGCCCACACAAAGACTCCACCAACTTCTTCCGAAGCGTCTCGTACTCGGCGATTGTCACCGCCCCTCGGTCACGCAGCTTGCGGAGATCGTCGAGCGAAAAGCTCGGTTCCGTCAACTGGCGTGTTCGACGTGTTCGGCTCCTGATAAACACCAGGATGATCACCGAAACGATGACAACGGCGATCAGAACGCCCAACCACGTCAAGCCTTCAAAGGCGGCTTCCTGACCAGCAGCACCGCCCGTGCTCGCAACGAAGGCTCCTAGCTGTGACCATCCTCCCAGCGTACTACCCATGGTCCTTCGGATGCTAGCCCGTTGGGCGCCGAGCTTCAACACCGGGCCAACCCATCGCCACGATCTGCCAATGTTAGGCGCAAACCGGGCAGCATTCCAGTCCGGAATGGCATCAACGCTAAGTCAACCGCACTGGCGCCCGCTCAGCACCCTCCGTGATTCGAGCGGGAAGGTCGACCGTGAAGGTGGAACCACGTCCGACGATGCTCTGACAGTCGATCGTGCCGCCAAGCATCTGGACCAGATCTTTGGTGATGGCGAGCCCGAGTCCCGTTCCCTCGTGTTCGCGCGTCTGAGATCCGTCGAGCTGCCGGAACTTCTCAAAGATCGTATCTCGCTTTCCCGGGTCGATTCCTGGTCCGGTGTCGCGGACGATCAGTTTGACTCGGTCCGTCGGGCCCTGCCGGACGGCGAGCGAGATCGAGCCCCCGGTGGGCGTGAACTTGATCGCGTTGCTGAGGAGATTGTATAGAATTTGCTTGATCTTGCCGGTGTCCCCGTGGCACAAGGGAAGGTCGTCGTCGATTTCCAGGATGAGCTTCTGATTTCGTTTGTCAGCCAAGGGGCGTACAAAGTCGATCAGGTCGCTGCAGAGTTGGCTCATGGAAAATTCGGCGAGGTGCAGCTCGAGCTTGCCCGCTTCGATCTTGGCAACGTCGAGTAAATCGTTGATGATATCCAGCAAATTTCGACCGCTGATGAGGATGTTCTCGCAAAAGCGTGCGAGGCGTTTGCGGTCCGGCTGGGGACCTTCCCACGCGTCGCGCAACAGTTCGGCAAAGCCAATGATGGAGACCAGCGGTGTGCGCAGCTCATGCGTGACATTCGCGAGGAACTCGTTTTTCACACGGTTCGACTCGTAAAGTGCCACGTTCGTTTCAGCGAGCTCTCCCAGTCGAATGTCTAACGAACGGTTGATCTTCTGTTGCTCCTCCTGCGCGGCCTTGAGGTGCGTCAGCATGTCATTCATCGCCTCGGATAGGTCCTCGAACTCGTCACCGCTGGCGATGGACGATCGCACGGCAATATCGCCGGATGTCACCTTCTCCGCGGTGCGCCGCAGGGTGTGGACGGGCGAGAGCACGAGGCGCTGAATGACCACGTAGAACACCAGAATCGCAAGCACCGCCCCAGTCGCACCGGCAAGGACGGTGACGACGGAGTTCCAGACGCTGCCCTCTTGTCTAACGGCGAGTCGAACGTCGATGATCCCGCGGAGCTGATCCGGGTGGGGGTCGGCCGCCTTCGCCCGGATGGCGACCGCCAACCTGAAGACCCTGCCGTTGTCTTGCGGCCGCCAGTAGTATCGCTGCTTGGAATTGCCGCGGAGTCGCTCCTCGGCCTCTCGTTGGAACCCCGGGCCCACTTCGGGACCGTCCAGGACCAAACGCGGTGGTTCTGAAGGCAAGCCCAGCTCATCGACGAGCAGAGGCCACCGCTGGTCAAGCTCGGCCTTGGCCTTATCCCAATCCGGCTGGCAAAGATCAACGACTTGACGTGCCACGGACGCGACCCGTTTGGCTTTGAGGAGCATGGTCTGCTCGTTCAGCGCGGTCATCTGAAGCCATGGAAAGACAAGGGTTACGGCGATGACCAACAGGACCGCTGTGCCGAAGAGCCAGCTTATCTTCCGGGCCAGAGAAGCTCGAAACCAACGTCGTGGCAGCATCGGTTCAGTGTACACCATTTTGCCGGCTGCGATCACCTGACAGGAATCGACGCAAATCCGTGACGGCAAGGGCCTTGGTTGAGTACAATCATATTCGTTCTCCGCAACGACACGAGGTCTTGGCGGGCCAAGGTCTCGCCCAAGACGCCGTTAGAGACACCCATATGGTTACCGACAGACCCACGCGGTTTATACCAGAAGCGAAAGCCCGCCGGTATCCGGCCCGCCGGATCACCCGTGCTTTTCTGCCCGGGGCAGCACTCTGCCTCGTGCTTGACGTTGGCGTACGGGCCGTTCCGCCGACGCTCACTGAGGTCGTGCCCAAGGACGCCGTGGCTGCATACTTCGTTGCGAGACCAGATCTGACTTCGCGGTCAGGAGGGATGGCCTCGACGGTCGGATTGGTCGGCTTTCTCGCAGACCGGGCTCAAGAGGTAGGTCTTCTGTCGAACGTTGACGATTGTAGCCGGCAGTGGATCGACTCACTCGCGTCCCTCTCAACCGTGCTCGACTACGCCCATGCGATCGCGTTGCTCGATGTGCAGGCAGCACCACGAGCCGACGGAGGACACGAACTCGCCGGTCTGCGAGCGGTGCTGATCTGTCATACCCACGGCGCAAACGAGCCTCTGGAACGGCGGATCCAGCACCTACTGAGCACGTATACGAACCGCGAGGATACGGTCTTGTCTCAACGCACCGTGCGTCAAAGTCCGGTCTTTACGCTTCGTGACCATCGTCTGCCACCGTGGCTTTCGATCACGTGGGGTCGGTTCGGAGAATACTACGTCGTGGGTGTCGGGGACGGCTCCTTCGAGCGTGCGACAGCGACGATTACGGACCACGTACGATCGTTGGGTTATGACGCCTGGTTCCAGAGGGCGTTTGCTCGGGCGGACGGTGCCCAAGCGTTGGTGGCGTGGTATCTCAGGTTCGACGCAGTGACTCGACAAGCGGATGCGGTCTTTTCCGAGAAAGTAGCCGGCGTCCAGGAGGCGCTCAGGATGAAGGATGTCGAGCGCGGTCTGTGGACGATTGGGTTCCAAGATCGAGCACTCGAAGTCAGTGGTGTTCGCCGACGCAACGATGTCGACGAGGTGACACCAATCGCAAGCCGACGCTTCCTTGCAGAGCTCGACGATCGGATCATTCCCGACGAAGCCTCCGGGTACGCGGTGATCGACTGTGAGCCGAGAACAGTGCTAAAGAGCATCTGCGAGGCCGACCTGGCTGCTGGCAGTCCGCGCACAAGGGAGAAAAGCCGCGAGCTTTGGGGTAGATTGGCGGCCGGGGCTGGTGTTTCCATCGACGAGGACATCATGTCCCAGCTCGGCTCACCCGTGGTGATCCACGATTACCCCCACCATGCGTTGCGATTACCCTTTGCGTGGACCATCCTGGTACGAATAAGCGGTGATCCGGCCGCGCTTCGCGACCGCATCGATCGATGGCTCGAAAACGCGCGGAGGCAATATGCCGAAACCGGTCTGCTCCAGCTCCGCCACGACGAGGACGGCGTTTGGTACATCCAGTACGGCCTGATGGGCCCCGCCCTTCTGGTGACGGACAAATGGCTCATTGTCAGCTTCTCACCCCAAGCCGTCCGACAGAATCTCGAATTCGTGGTCCCCACGACCCCGGTTTCTTCTGGTGGTCCCACGGAACCGGCTGTGTCTCCATAGGGGTATTGGGGTGCAGTTCAGAAGGTGATACACCTCCCGAGGGATATGTTGGGTCGTGGACCCGACCTATGTTGATTGGGGCTGGACCCGTGGTCGGCCGATGAGCCAGCGGCCGAAGGCGGAGAAGACGCCCTTGAGATCGATAGCGATCAGGTAGAGCGACGGAACGGCGACGAGTGTCAGAACGGTGGCAAAGATCAAGCCGGCGGAGACCGAGATACCCATCGGGATCAGAAACCCTGCTTGGAACGACCCCTCGGCAAGCAGCGGAGCGACGCCGAGGACCGTGGTGGCTGAGGTGAGCAAGATTGGCCGCAGGCGGGCTTTGCCGCCTTCAATGACCGCCTCGGTTGGCGGGACGCCGTCAGCCACCCGCCGGTTGACGAACGTGACCAGGATCATCGAATCGTTGACGACAATTCCCGTCAGGGCAACGATCCCAATCATTGAGGCGATCGTCAGCGGATAACCCATCACGTAATGCCCGGCAACGGCCCCGATCAGTCCGAACGGAATGACAGCCATGACGATCAGCGGCTGCACGTAGCTCCGGAATAGTGCCGCCAAAATGACATAAATCAGTACCAAGGCTATCACGAAGCTATGCTTGAGCGATCCGAACGCCTTGGCCATCTCCCGTTTCTGCCCGCCGAATTCCAAATGAATTCCGGGATATTCCCGCTCGATCTGGGGGAAGGATTGAGCCAGCGTGGAAGAGATGTTTTCCGCGTTGGTCACCGCCTCGTCTATGTCGGCGGTCACCGTCACCGTGCGCCGCTGGTCGGTGCGCCTGATCGATGCGTAACCGGTGCCTTCCTTGAAGCGGGCCACCTCGGTGAACGGCACCAGGGCCCCCGCAGGGGAGGCCACCCGCATCGCCTCGACGTCGTAGATTCGCTTCCGAAACTCGGGCGGATAGCGAACCATGATCTTGACATCCTCACGCCCCCGTTGGACTTTGCGGGCTTCAAAACCGTAAAAGGCCGATCGAACCTGCGTCGCCAATGATCGGGTCGTGAGCCCCAATGCCCTTGCGGAGTCGAACAGCTCAATCTGCACCTCGGGACGTCCGGCATCAAAATCATCAGCGATGTCGAAAACACCGGCAAACTCCGCGAGCTGGTTCTTGATCAACTCCGAGACGGCGGTGAGATCCTCGACACGTTCGCCACTGATCTCGAGATGGATGGCTGCACCACCTGGCCCACCGTGGACGGCCGTGAACGTGAGCTTCTCGACCCCGGGTATGTCGGATGTCTTCTCGCGGAGTTCCTGGAGTATCTCTTCGCTCGTTCGCTGCCGGTGCTCGACGGATTCGAGCTCGAGAAACAACTGACCGAGGTGGGACTGCAGTGGTGAAACGGTCCCCTCGTGGTCGACCTGAGCCCCGAGCAGCGTGTACATCGCTTTGAGTTCTCCCAGACCGAGCGCTGCTTGCTCGACGACGCCCGTCGCTGCCCGGGTCCGGGCTGCCGGTGTGCCGACCCCCATCTTGACGTTGGCGATGATCCCCTCGGAGTCCATTTTTTGGAGAAACACGAGTGGAACGTGCCCCCCCGCCACCGCGCCGAGGGCAATGAGCATGCAGCTTATCAACGCACCTATCGTTGCATAACGGTAAGAGGCAGCAATCTGAAGGATTCTCTCATAGGTGGTTCGCAAGCGGCTCATCAAGAAGTCCTGCTCGACGTAGCGAATGCGGCGGCGCATCGACTGTAAACGGCCGGGTGCACCCTGCCCCACGCTGTTCCTGCGAACCGAAACGGGGTGGAGGCTGTGGGCCAGGTGTGACGGAAGGATGGTCAACGCTTCAAGCAGGGACACGGAAAGTGCCAGACATGCGACAACGGGAAGGACGCCCATCCAATCACCGATCTGCCCCTCGATGAATCGGAGCGGCACGAACGCGACGATGGTCGTCAGAATCGCGCAAACGACCGGCCAGGTAACCTCCTCCGTCCCGGAGACGGCGGCGAGTTTCGGCTCGATGCCCTGCTCCACTTTGCTGAACACGTGCTCGGACACGATGATGGCATCGTCGACAAGCAAGCCCAGCACGATGATCAACCCGCCCATGGTGATGAGGTTGAGCGTCAAACCGACCATCTTCATCACGATCAGCGAGCCGGTAATCGCCAGGATCAACCCCATCATCACCCACAGCGCCACCCGCCAGTGCAGAAAGATCAGCAACGACAAGAACACCAGCAGAAGACCCCACCGCCCGTTACGCTTAAGCAAATCGAGCCTTCCTTCGATGAACTGCGAAAGGTCGTTGTGGGTTTGTATGCTTAATCCTGGTGGGTAGGGATCGCTCGCCGCCCGCGCGTAGACCTCTCCCGTGAGATCACGGCCAGTCAGGCGGGCAACTAAACGGTCCTTCCATGTTGGTGCGAGCGGTTTTCCCATTTTGCCCGCAACCATCGCCCGCACCATGCCGGCAATCGCGATCGCATCCTGCTCCTTGGTCTTGTAGACGGTGGCGCTGACCGCGGGCAGGGCGTTGAAGCGACCGACGACCTCGACGTCCTCAAAGCCATCCACAATGGTGGCAACGTCGCCCAGACAGACCGCCCGCCCCGCAGAATCGTTACGGATGACAATGTCGTAGAGTTCGTGGCCGCGATCCTTCTCGCCGAGGGTTCGCACCGCGACGTTGGCCTCCGAGGTTCGGATCAGACCTCCGGGCAGGTCGAGGTTGCTCGCGGCGATCGCCTCAGCCACGTCCATGAAGGACAAACCGAACTCCACGAGCTTTTCCGGCCTGACATCGACACTGATTTCGTCTTTGCGGGTGCCGCTAAGAACTACGTCTGTAATCTCGGGGAGCTCGAGCAGATCGTCGCGCAGTCGCTCTCCGACCGCCTTGAGTGTCCGATCGTCGACGTCACCGTACAATGACACACTAATGACCGGGAATCGCGGCTCAAACTTGGAGACCTGGGTCTCGAGGGCCTCCTCCGGGAAGTCCTCCGGTGGGATGGCATCGATAGCTGACTCGACGTCGTTGACGGCCCGGTCGATCTTGTCAAACCCGCTTCGCAGTTCGACAACGATGACGCTGCTTCCCTCGGTGATGATGGATCTGATTTTCTCGACGCCCTCGATATCCTTGATCTGCTCCTCCAGCTTGAGGGTGATGCCTTTCTCGACCTCGGCCGGTGTTGCGCCTGGATAGGCCGTGGTGATGAGGATGCGGTTGGGCCGCGATTCGGGAAACATCTCCCGGACCAGGGTAAGTCCGCTGTAAACCCCACCCACCAGGATCGTCACCATGAACAGGTTGACCAGCACGCGGTTGTCTACGCTGAATTGCGGCAATGAAGTCATGGTGTTGACACCGTTCCGGTTTCCTGAAAAGGCCTTGAAGCCGCTGCTGAAGTTGGATGCTCTTCGCCCACGCGCACGGGTGAGCCATCCGCGAGTCGGTCCAGATGCGACAGAATCACGCGATCACCATCGCGGATACTACCCCTGACCAGCGCCCGCTCCTCCAGAAACCGTTCCACTGCCAAGAGACGCACGCGGGCAACGCCGTCCTCGACGATGAAGACCCGCCCACTACGGAACGCTCCGCGCGGAACCAGGATCCGGTTGGCGTGGATGGGACCCTGAACGATCGCTGTGACAAAAGTCCCTGGAACAAGCGCTTGCGCCTGCTGAGTATTGTCGACCACGATGTAGGCGGCGAATGTTCGTGTTTGCTCGTCGGCTGCCGGCGCGATCCGTGCCACTTGTCCCTCCCAGGATGTTCCGACGGTGCTCTCACATTCGACCCGGCAATTTGCACCGGTCTTCACCCGGTTGTAGATCGCTCCGGGCAGTTGTATGGGTATCTCCACGCGGTCTGAATCGATCAACGCAAGCACTACGGTACCAATCGCTACACGATCGCCGCGGTCAACAAAAACGGACTCGACTCGGCCGGCGAACGGAGCCTTGATCACGCATCTTTCGATGTTCAACTGAGCCAACGCCGCGTCGGCCTCGAAGGCTCGCCTCGACGCCATCAGCCCGTCTCGACGAGGACTCAAAGCAGCGGCCTCACGCTCGTACCCCTGCAATACGCGGCGGGCCTGCTGGTAAGCCAGGTTGGCAAAATCAAACTCTTTGTTGGCAGCGAGCCCCCGCTCGAATAGATCGGTGACGCGGGCCTTCTCAGCCGCCGCTACCCGCAACTCCTTTTCGGCCGTGCGTACCAGCTCTTCGACGTTACTGGCTTCGACGTCTAGTTCCGCGATGGCAGCCTCTTCGGCTGCCGCTCTCGCTTCTGCCCGTTCGAAGGCGAGTCGGTACTCGCGGTCATCAAGGCGAATTAGATCTTGGCCCGCGGAAACGCTTGAGCCGGCTCGTATCCCGCCGACTCGCTCGACCACGCCGGCAGAAACCTCGGCCGCCAGCTTTGCCGCCCGCGTGGCCTTCGCGGTTCCGTACCCGACATACCGCTCGGTGACGTCTTCCGCCCGAACGACGATCGATTCCACGTACGGAGGCAGTGGCGCGTTCGAGCGACGGGGAGGCTCTTCACGGAGCAAAAACAACAAGCCCCCAAGCAGCCCACCACCAACGATGAACGCAAAGATGAAGACGACGGAACGCAGTAGTCTGGACGTTGGGGACGTCGGTGTAGCCATTGCACCACTCGCAGGTTCGCGTTTATGCACCACGGATAGCCATCCGCCGGCTGGTGGTCTGCTATCAGGCCCCCCAGCACCTTCGCCGTCGGGGTTGGGAACGTGCCGCGCCACGTTCCGCTTCGCGTGTTGGGCGTCCCCCAACACACCTCACGCTCGCCGCCGGTGGAGGACCGATTGCGTCGATTATAGCCGACCGGACGCCGTTGGACGAACCGGCTGGGAACTCGTCTCTTTGGCCCGTTCGTGCGTGTTTGCAGGTCTCGTTCCAAACCAGTTCGGAATGTTCACGACCCACCGCAATGGCAATGCGAACGAAACCGATCGCGCGAGGTGAAACACGAACTGAGGTGACCGGCTACGGATTGGGCGCGGTCTGCGGTTTCGCGGTCAGGGGATCCGTGCCCTCGCCGTTCCAGAACCTATTCGTGGCAACAGAGTCTTGAAGGGTCGGGTCGTGAATCGGCAGCGGAACGCCCCTGCGAATGCCCTCTGGAGTTGTTCCGTCGCTGACTTCGTAGCCCAGTTCCTGGAGGCTCATGGCCTGTGCGTGTGTATCAACAAAAAGCACGTTCCCGCGGTCCTTATGTCGGGGCTCGACGGGTGAATAGGCGAAATAACGTGGGTCAGCGCCAAGACCCTCAGGCAGGTCACCCAGGCCGCCGCCGTCCTCGCCCATTTCCTCCGTCTCCTCCGGGACTTCGTCTCCAAGGCCAGGGGGTACATAGACCCTGGGGTTGGGGCCGAAACGACGTGCCCGTTGCTCAAGGGCGAGGCGAGGTGGGTCCAGGGTGTACGAGTGTCGTCCGTGGCGGTATCCAGCCCCTCGGCTGTCAGCTACTAGAACCGTCATCCCAGTTTTGCGAATCTTGTGGAGGCCAACAGGGAAGTTGTCCCACCGGGATTCGTTTCTGTCCGTTCGCGTGTTGCCAAGATATTGATAGTTGTATCCAAACGCTCCGTTTCGAATATCCATGGCGAAATCTTCATCATCCAACGTGGGACAGGTAAACAGTTTGTGGGACATTGTGGAGCCGCGCTCCATGCTCGGTCTGGCGAAACTGTAGTCCCCGAAGTACCCATCTCGCATGATGGCGGCCCTGAACGGTTCAGGATTGATCACGGGGCCTAACCCCGTCTCCAGGAACCACTGCCAGCGGGGTGCCCGGCGACCGTAACCATTGACGTACTCGTCTTCAGCATCAGGTGTGGTGCGATATAAGCGAAAAGGCGGAAAGACGTCGTTATTCTCCGTCAAGTAGACGGCAAAGGCGTTGCCGATGCCCTTCAAGTGCGAAATACACGTATTCGCCTTCGCATGACTTCTCGCGGCCGAAAGCGAGGGAAGCAAAATCCCAATCAGCAGGCCGAGGATGGCGATTACGGTCAGCAGTTCAAGGAGCGTGAAGCCACGCTTTCGTTGTCTCATAAGGAGGCTCCGGACCTTCGCCGTCGAATAGGGCCTATGCCCAAACGTTCGATTCTAGTCCTTGATATCGTTGGTGTCATCCAGCGGGTGTGACAGAATGGCTCCCCCAGGCGTGGGCATGAGGCTCTATGCAACCCGTCCGTGGATCGAAGGCATTCCTGGCGAGGTGAGGGCCGTGGAAGGGGTGGGGTGGGATGGCCGAGGACGCAGATTCTGGGGGCTCTTTCGCAAGGCTGTGCCCGCTTGCCGTGGACGCGAGCCGGCCGTACCTGCGCGTCTGCGATGCACGCTGGATGTTGAATCTTGATGCGGACGACGGGCGAGCTACGCCTCTCTTACCTTCGAGCATCCGTCCAGGAACGTCCCTTGCTTGGGAAACAGGCGGAGCCAGGGCTCCTATGCCCGGCGGCTTGCCAAGCGGATCAATCCGGATATACATCAGGATTGCCCGCAATTGGAGACGACATCTGAGGCGAGGAGTGCTTGATCATGCTGAAAAACGTGTACCTAGCGGGTGGATCCCGGACGCCGCAAGGGTCCTTCAATGGGGCATTGGCCGATGTGACGGCCCCAGAACTTGGCAGCATCGTGATCCACAGTGCTCTGGAGCGTGCAGGCGTCGACGGCAAGGAGGTCGATGAGGTCATATTCGGCAATGTGCTCGGGGCGGGAATCGGACAAAACCCTGCCCGGCAGGCAAGTCTCGGGGCCGGCCTGGGGAGCAACGTTGGTGCGACGACGGTTAACAAGGTCTGCGGCTCCGGCCTGAGGGCCGTCGTCAACGCGGCCCAGGCTATCCAATGTGGGGATGCTCATTTGATCGTGGCTGGCGGATGCGAGAGCATGAGTAACGCCCCCTATCTGCTCAAGAAGGCCCGCACCGGCTATCGGATGGGTCACGGCGAACTGCTCGACGCCATGATCCATGACGGGCTTTGGGATGTATATACCGACCAGCACATGGGCAACTGCGGTGACATCTGCGCCCGCGAATACAACTTCACCCGTGAACAGCAGGACACTTTCGCGATCGAGAGCTACAAACGGGCCATCAAGGCGTGGGAGGATGGCTTCTTCGCTGCCGAGGTCGTCCCCGTGGAAATCAAGTCCAGAAAGGGCAGCACGCTTGTCGAGCGCGACGAGGACTGTGCCAAGTTCCAAGGTGAGGAAAAGCTCCGAGCTTTGCGACCGGCGTTCGGTAAGGACAGCATGGTGACAGCTGGGAATGCCTCGGGCATCGATGACGGAGCAGCCGCCGTCATCGTATTCGACGATGAAAAGAGGAATGCCCTGGGCATCAAACCGGCTGCCCGGATCCTGGGCCATGCCAATGCGGCGCTCGAGTCGGAATGGTTCACGATCGCCCCGATTCATGCCATTCGCAAGCTTTGCGATCGACTGGAGATCAAGCCGGGCGACGTCGACTTGTATGAAATCAATGAAGCGTTCTCAGTGGTGACGATGGTGGCGATGAAGGAACTGTACCTGGATCATGCCCGAGTCAATGTCGCGGGGGGAGCGGTCTCGATTGGCCACCCGATCGGAGCAACCGGGGCACGAATCATCGTGACCCTGATGAGTGCATTAAACCACCACAAGAAGAAGATCGGAATCGCCTGTGCGTGCATCGGTGGCGGCGAAGCCAGCGCTATCGCCATCGAGCGATGTGAATAGACGCGAGTGATCAAGCGATGGAACCACCAAGCCCAGGGATACCGGCCCCTGGGCTTCTTTGTTTGCCAGGCATGTGATGCGTGTTGGAGGTGCAAGTCCTCTGCGGGCCGT
>CAYOQG010000133.1:0-15157 GCA_964405925.1 uncultured Phycisphaeraceae bacterium
ATTCCAGCCCAATGGCACAGTTTCTTGCCGTGGGAGGCGGGCGGGTGTCAAGCTGAGCGGGGGCGAGCGCCTCTCGTGCCCGCCCGTTCGGCCTCTGCCGCGGCCTATGGTACGGAGGCGAGGCGGAGGGAGGCATACAGGAAACCACGGCTAGCGGTACGTGGGTTGCCCGTGAGGCAAACACCGCGGCTTGATAACACGCGGTTGCCGCCCTATACTGCCTAGGCTGCGGCCCGTAATGGGTTTGCGGTAGTGCACTTGACACGCTGGAGATTCAACTGTGGCTAGTGATTCATTGGTGGGCAAGACCATCCTACTTGTCGACGACGATCAGGACATGCTAGCGGCGCTGCGATCAGTCGTTGACGTCACGGGGGCAGAGATCAAGACTGCGGTGGATGGCAACCAGGCGCTCGATATGGCGAACGAGTTTGACCCTGACTTGGTTGTGCTGGATGCCATGCTCCCGAAGCGCAGCGGGTTTCTCGTTCTTGAGAAGCTAAAGGGCCCCAAGAAGCAGAAAGGCTCTCGCCCTTTTGTCATCATGATTACAGGGAACGAGGGCAAACGCCATCAGACCTGGGCCGAGAGCCTCGGCGTCGACGGCTATCTCAACAAGCCGTTCCGGATGGAGCGACTTGTCGAGTCGATGGAAAAGCTGCTCCTTTCTGACAACTAACCGATAAGCGACACCATCTTATCGAGGCGTTGCCCGACAGGTCCAATCCCTACGCGCGTGGTTGAAGAACACTCTCTGGCACGTCGGTGGGGTGGACCGGGCGCCGTTCCGTTCATTGAGGATGCCGGAGCGGAGGGCTGGGTGTCATGCTCGTGCATCGTGCGGCTGAGCACGAGTGCGACTGACGCCATCTAACAAACCCGGTGATGCTGCGAACCAGCATGAGCCGTCTACGTCTTGACCTGGTATCATTGGGCTTAGAATGCGGCGGCCGATAGCATGGGTAGTGGGAGGTTCGCGCTTGGACCGGCGCGCAGATCTCCATCGTTGGCAGTGGCGGTTCGGATGACGGCTCGTCCCATGAGATACAAATATGTACTCGCCAGCTCGCTGTTGGCCGGGTTCGTCTTGGGTCCGCTGGCAACCAACGGTAACACCATATTCGGCCGATCCGACGGCACCAAGTCAGACGAGTCGCCCGCCACAGCTCCCACACTCGCCGAAGCTCGCGACCGGTTCATAGAGGGATCCTATGAGAAGGCGATTGAGGCTTACTCGACACTCGCTCAGCAGCCGGTTCACGCTTTACAGGCCGAACTCGGCCTCGCCCGGTGCAGGATGCAGGTCGGCCTATACGACGAGGCGATTGCCGCTCTTGTCGAGATCGGAGCGGATAAGTCAGCCGAATGGCACTACTTGCTGGCACAGCTGTGCCGCGTAACCGGACGCTACGAAGAAGCTCTCAAACATACACGTCAAGCTATCCAACTGGACAAGCGGGACGCCGGTGCACGACTGCTGCTCGGGCAGATGCTGGAGCTACTCGGTCAGCGCGATGAAGCTATCGAGACATATCGATGGTTTGACCGGCGGCTCGTTGCCCAGCGGGAGCTGCCGCACGACGCAGAGAACTTGACCGACATCGCCCTGGGATTCCTGCGCTACAGCGTTCTGACACAAACCAACGTAGCAGACCGAACGAAGCACGTCCTCAACGAGATGCTTCAGGTTGCCTATGAGCGTGTCGATCGCTCGTATTGGCCGGCGCGCATCGCCGCGGCTGACTTGCTGCGCGAGAAGTACAACAATGATCCCGACAGCGGCAGCCTGTCAGATTATATGGCGGCTCTCCGGATCAACGAGCGTTTGCCCCAGGCCCACACCGGGATTGGCGAGGTGATGCTCGAGAAGTGGGATTTCGAGGAGGTCGAACGGCGGGTCGACCTCGCCCTCGACATCAACCCCAACTACGGCCCGGCTATCGATTTACTGGCTAAGACACGGGTAGTGGAGCGTCGTTATCCTGCCGCTATCTCACTCTGTGAGCGGGCGTTGGCGGTCAACCCGAACGATCTGACGGCACTCTCGATCAGCGCAGCCGCAAGTGCTTGCCAGTACGAGCAGGACGATGCCGAACGCATGACGCGGCGTGCGGAGGCGGTCAATCCTCGGTGCGCGTTGCTTTATCGGATTTTAGGCGATGCGTTAGGGGGAATCCGACAATACCCAGCCTCCGAGAAGGGCTACCGCAAGGCCATCGAGTTCGACCCCACTGACGCCAACGCCTATACCGAACTGGGTATGATGTACATGCAATGGGGTGAGGAGAAGAAGGCTCACGAGATACTCGAGGCGGCGTGGGCCCTCGACCCGTTCAATCAACGTACCGATTTCACCTTGGAGCTGCTCGAGAGGCTCGACAAGTTCTCCCGCATCGAGACGGAGCATTTCATCATCAAGCATGATCCGCAGCGTGATCCAGGCCTCGGCCCGTTTGTCGCTCGATACATGGAAGACATCTACGACGACGTGACGAGTGACTATGGCATGACACTAACCGATAGAACGATCGTTGAACTCTTCCCCACGCATCGTGCGTTTGGCGTGCGGATCACCGGCAAGCCGTGGATCCATACGATTGGCGCGTGCACGGGGCGGGTGATTGCTCTGGCTTCACCCGGTGATAAGGCAGCCGGTCTGGGCCCCTACGACATGGCCGATGTCCTCAAACATGAGTTCACACACACGGTCACCCTGGCGGCCACCGAAAACCGTATCCCCCATTGGTTCACCGAAGGGTTAGCGGTCTACGAGGAGGACTCACCGCGTCCGTTTCCATGGGTTGAACTGTTGGGCGACGCCGTGCGCCGCGACCGGCTCTTCTCGCTCGAGTCGATCAACTGGGGTTTTATGCGGCCTCGGCGGCCCGATGACCGGCAACTTGCATACGCCCAGAGTGAATGGATGTGTGAATACATCATCGAACGGTTTGGATACGACTCGATCAACGCGATGATCGACCGCTACCGGCAGGGCCACACGCAAGCTGACGTTTTTGCGAAACAACTCGGTATCGAGATGGGGCAGTTCGACCAGGACTTTCGGGCGTGGGCCAGAGAGCAGGTTGAGCGCTGGGGCCTCGATTTGACCCCGCCGGAAGACGTGTCGAAACTGCGCGAACTCGCCGAAGCCGAAAAGGGCAATGCGACGCTTCTTGGACGACTTGCCCGGGCCCAGTTCGATGACGGCGACTACGAACAAGCCCTCAACACGGCTCGGCGGGCCCTCAAGCTCGACGAGGACGAGACCAACAGCCTTGAAGTGCTCGGCACGGTGCTGGCCATGTCGGCCAAAGAAGAGGGCAACGAGGCGATCAAACGAGTGATGGAGGATGAAGCTCGCCCTGCTCTTGAGCGTCTCCTGAAGGTTGACCCTGACGGCTGGACCGCTCCGAGGCTCTTGGGTGAGATGGCCCTCAGGCGCAAAGCGTATGATGAGGCCATCGACCGACTCACGCGCCTGCAGCGACTCTGCCCAATGGATCCGACAAGTTGGCGCGGACTCAGCGGAATCTATCTTGAAAAAGGTGACTACGATCTGGCATTGCCACAGCTGAGCGAGCTAGCCCACCTCGAGGGGAACGACACCGACGCGCCCGCCCAGATTGCCAAAATCCACAAAAGGCGGGGCAGGTTGCGGGAGGCTCAGTACTGGTATCGGCGGGCACTATACCTCGATCCGTTCAATGTCGAATCCCACAAGGCCCTCGGCGATACATACATGCAGGCCGGAGACACCACCCTCGCCCTGGACGAATATCGCATGCTTACTAAGCTCGAACCGCACAATGCTACGCATTTCGAAAGCGCCGCCTTCGCAGCCAACAAGGTGGGTGATAAGAGCGAGGCACAATCGCTTGCCAGGAAAGCGGTCGAGCTGGATCCGACCTCACCGGCACGCTCCCTGCTACCGTAACCCTGACTTTGGTATTCCGCCGAGGCTGCAGGCGTGCTTACCAGACACGTCGCTCGGGCCGAGCGCGTCCGCCACGAATGTAGCCCCCAGTGCGCCCAGGCGTGCGTGAACCACCGTCTTGGGCCCATCGCAGCATCAATGTGGCACCGAAGATCTGTTGTCTCCGGACCGGTGTACCCCCCGCAGGGACTCAAGGACCCACTGCCACCCCGGTAACGGATTCACTCGACGCGACCGAGATGGCGACGGTGGATACGGACCTTGGCAGGGTCGTCCTGGGATGGCATGGAACAAGCGGCCACGTTTCTCCGGCATGGGTGGGCCCGGAGATCGTCGAGTATCGGACTTGGTTTACGGCTCCAAGATTGCTAGTCTGTTACCGGATGCCGATACGTTACTGGCAGCTCAGGGCGGCCGGAACGTGCGCCCAGGTGGCGGCGCGCCGGCATCTACCAAGGTCGGGCTGCGCTCGGCTCATCCGCTCTCTGGCAACAGCGGGCGACACCGTGGCGTGTGGACACCGGGGACGCGTCTCCCGGACAGGCCCATGTGAATTAACCTTAGAGATGTGGAAACGCCCCTAGATTGGATTTTCCGCGTTGAACTCGGAGATTGCCGGCTATCGCCCGACGACTCAAGTCGGTACCGGTGCCGGGTCAAAGATTTATAGAGCGGTCGAGTTGGCCACCGGGAAGATGGTGGCCATCAAGCATATCGTGCGCGAAAGTGGTGAAGACGATCGGTTCCTCGTCCAAGCCGAGAACGAATACAACATCTGTAGCCGACTCGATCACCCTAACCTGCGGAGGTGTTACTCGATTCACAAGATCCGCAGACGGCTTCAGGTTCGAGAGCTTGTGGTGGTGATGGAGTGGGTCGACGGTCTCAACATCGAGAAGGCCCGCCCTAACCGCCTCAATACCTTCATCGCTCTTTTCCAGAAGGTGGCCATGGGCTTAGGCGCTATGCACCAGGCCGGGTTTGTCCATACGGACATCAAGCCGACGAACGTCATGCTCGCCCAAGGGGGCGTTGTGAAGATCATTGACTTCGGGCAGTCTTGTCCCCTTCACCATCGTAAGGAGCGCATTCAGGGGACTCCCGACTATATCGCCCCCGAGCAGGTCAGACGTATGACACTCGATCAACGCACGGACGTGTTCAACCTCGGGGCCACAATGTATTGGGTCCTGACGTCCGAGAAATACCCGACCGCCATCCGGGGCACCGATTCCCGCGGTGGTATTAGCCTGATCAGCGCCGACAGGCCACTTGCCCCGATCGAGCTTAACGAGAAAATCCCCCTTGCCCTGTCCAAGCTGGTGATGGAGTGCTGCCGTGACAATCCGGCCGGACGGCCTGCCGACATGAACCAGGTAATCGCGAGACTTGCGGTGGTCAAGAAACTGTGGAGAAGGCATCGTGAGACGCTTCGCCTGCAGCGCGGGCTCGCCGCCCCTTCTTCCGCCAGCGACAGCGAAGCCGAGGCTGAGGATGACCTATGAACGATGCCACCCGAGCAGCGGAGACCTACCACCAAGCTGCCCAGCTTAATCGCGAGGATCCACTGCTCAACGGGTCCATGCTCACGTTTCCCGACTATGGGCAGCTGGTGATGACCGGAGATCTTCACGGGCACCGCCGGAATCTCGAGAAGCTCAAGCGCTATTGCGATCTTGAGTACTTCGCAGCCCGCCACGTCATCCTCCACGAGATCATCCACGAAGAGATTGAGTCACTCAGTGCCCACGACACCTCTCACCAGGTGTTGCTCATGGCCGCCGAGTGGAAATGCGAGTATCCCGACCAAGTGCACTTCTTGCAGAGCAACCACGAGTTGGCCCAGGTCAACCGGAACGAGATTACGAAGAATGGGCGGGTGGTCACGATGGACTTTGAGGAAGGGGTGCTCGACACCTACGGTCCAGCCGGCCACAGCGTGCTGGAGACCATGGCCGTCTTCGTCCGTTCATTTCCTCTGGCTGGACGGACAGCCAACCGTGTGCTCCTTTCGCACTCCCTGCCAAGTCCGCGCGATCTGACCACGTTCGACGTTACCGTATTCTCGCGTGTGCCAACCGAAGAGGATCTCGGAGACCGCGGGTCCGGCCATGCGCTCGTGTGGGGTCGCTACCACACCAAGGCTGCGCTTGATACGTTGAGTGATTTGCTCGACGTCGATTTCTTCATCTGCGGCCATCAGCCCCAGGAGATGGGATACGAAGTCCTGCACGATCGGATGTTGATCCTGGCCAGCGACCACAACCACGGGGTGTTCCTTCCGTTCGACCTGAGAAAGCCAGTCACGTTAGAAAGCCTCGTTAGGAATATCCGACCCCTGGCGGAGATCGAGTAGAACAAGGTCTGCTTATGGCCACGCCTTGCGCGCAGCCGAAACCGGCCGCGGAAGACTGCGGAGCGTGGGTCCGATTGACAATCGCGGAATCGGGTTGCCGGTGCGGGACCTTGCACTTCCGATTACCTGCCCGGTGCACCCCTGGCTGAGGCGACCGCTCGTGTACACGCGCCGTGCCGTCCACGACACGCGTCGGTAAGACCTAATCCGTCTTGTCTTTACTCTCTGCAGCACCCTTGCACGGTGTTTTGCACGGCTTGTCGCACGGCTTCTTGCACGGTGCCTGGGCAGCCGCACACGGTTTCTTGCAGCCGCTCTTCGTGGTGGCGCACCCGGACCAGAAGATCAGGCTCAATGAGAACAAGGCCACCAGGAAAATCGAACGTTTCATCGTACACAGCTCCTGCACAACAACTCAGACAACACTCTGGGCGGGTGCCGACATGCTCGCCACCAATCATCGTACATAATCGGCCCGAATGGCCCGCACCAGCGGGCCTGCCCCCCGCCCTCGTTGGACTTTAGCATAATAGGGCGTTGTTGTGAAGCCTGGTGGGAAACGGTGGCCGCACACCGCGGGAAACGCCGTGACCCGCTTGCGACTTCCATCGAACGGCTGCGGGTCGTATGATGCGACCTAGGCCTGCACGGAGGGGATCAGGGTCGCGGTGTCCGCAGTGGGCGGATCTGAAGAACCGGCGTGCGCTCGTGGTGTCCTGGCTCACCAGATTCGCCGCCATACAGAGTTCGGCATGTCCGCCTCCGGCGGACTGAACTCGCCGGTGGTTCCATCGCGGGAGCGGGAGATTTCAGGCTCTGCATGAAAGGTGAACATATGAACGTTAAGACATTCTTGGGAAGGTGGCCACTGGTGCTTGGTCTGGCTGCCCTTTGCAGCCCGACGGTCTGGGGCAAACCGCCGAAACCAGCCACACAGGAGCAGATCAAGGAGTGGATCGCGGAGGCGGGGGAAGCCAAGGACTATGGAAAGGCATCCTTGGTTTACGTCCTTGATGAGGCTGACGTGTACGTCCAGAAGAGCGGACTTGCCACGACAGAAGCCTGCCAGGTGATCAAGATCCTCACCGATGAAGGCGTCAAGTCCAAGTCTGCCCTGCAATGGGAGTTCGACCCGGACACATACCGGGTGACGGTCAAACAGGTTCGCATCCACCGCAAGGACGGACCGATCGAGGAGGTGGACATCGGGTCGCTGATCACCCAACCCGCCCCCCAGCACATGATTTATTGGGGCAATCAGCAGCACGTGCTGGGTATTCCACGCCTCGAGATCGGCGACGCCCTCGAGATCCGTACAAGCAAGATCGGCTTCAACATCGCCTATCTCTCCGCCGCGGGCGGGTCGGGGGGCGGTGGAAGCTCGGGTGGGTCTTCCGGGGAATGCGACCTGATTCCGCCGATGCCGGGCCATTGGTATGAGGTCACGCTGTTCCAGGGCGATGATCCCATCCTCCGGAAGCGCTATTCGGTGCACATGCCCAAGGACATGCCCGTCCAGTATGAGGTCTACAATGGACCTTTGAAATCCTCGCTGTGGTTTGGTGACGAGACGCACGTGTACACCTGGACGGCGGAGGACATTCCGGCGGTCAAACACGAGCCGCGGATGGTGGCTTACGACGATTGCGTGCCGAAACTGGTCATGGCCACGCTCGAGGATTGGGAGGCCAAGTCCCGCTGGTTTTACAAAGTCAACGAACCGCAGTTCGCCGCGGACGACGCCATCCGGGCGAAAGTCGCGGAGATCACCGCCGGCCTGAAGACAGACGAAGAGAAGATCGCCGCGTGCGTGCATTGGGCGGCGGACAACATTCGCTACTTTGGGACCAAGCGCGGGCCGTCGGAAGGATACACACTGCACAAGGGCATCGAGACTTTCCGGGATCGCGGTGGGGTGTGCAAGGACAAAGCCGGGATGGCAATTACCCTGCTTCGGGTGCTCGGGTACGAGGTCTATCCCGCCCTGACGATGGCCGGCTCGCGGGTCGAGGAGATACCCGCGGACCAGTTCAACCATACCGTGACGGTGATGCGCCACAAGGATGGCACGTTCCGCATTCTCGACCCCACGTGGGTTCCGCTCAACCGCGATCTATGGTCAACGCTGGAGCAGGAGCAGGGACTGGTTTACGGCACACCCGAAGGACAGGACCTGACGCTTTCCCCGTACTATGAACCCGAAGTGAACATCCGGGCGGTCACGAGCACCGGGGAGATTCGGGACGACGGCACGCTGGTCACACGCATCCGGTTCGACATGGATGGTGCCGCCGACAACCGCTTCCGCCGTACGATCAACGGCTATCCGTTGCCTGAAAGACGGGCTGCCCTCGAACATCGTCTGAACATCGCCCCCAATGTCCGAATCGAGCACTTTGAATTCATCGATCCCCATGACTACTCCCGTAATGGTTACATTGACATGAGAGTGTCGGCACCCGGGTACGCGGTCGGGGACAACGGGTTCTACACGTTCCATCTGCCGCTGATGTCCCACCCCCTTAACGGATTCTTCCGTGCCAGCTTCATGGACGGGGAAAAATCGAAGGACCGGAAGTACGCGGCCCGATTCTGGGCCACGAGAATGCTGAAGTATGAAGAGACGTTGAAGCTGCCACCTGGCGGGAAAGTCACCAAGGTTCCCGAACCCAAGACGCTTGAGTCGGGATCGGCATCGCTGTCGTTCGAAGCTACACCGGGTGAGGGCATCCTGACCTATCGCTTCGAGTTCAAGCTAAAAAAGGGCGTTGTCCCGGCGGAGGAGTACGACGAGTACGTGAAGGCGGTCGACGCGATGAAGGAGCTGAGCAAGGAGTGGATTGTCTGCTCGACTGCTAAAGGTGACACTGGTTTGGCAGAACATGCCAGGCCAGGGACGAAAACCGGCGAGGAGGGGACACGGTGAAAAACGATAACAACTGCAAGGACCTTGGCATGAAAGCCATACCGATCGTTGGCAGTCTACTGCTTGTTGTCTCGACGGCCTGCCATCCCCCGCTGGCCCAGGCCCAGTTGACCGATCGCCCTGCTCCGGACCTGAGTGTCGGCGCAGCCCAGTTTCCTGATGAAGACGGGATCATCCTTCGCTGGGAGCAGGGTTGGACCGTGGATCGGGACGGTGCCGTCCATCGCCGCGATCACAAGTGGTTCAAGCTCCTCAGCGAGCGTCCCATCCGATGGGTCGCGGATCCGCGTCTCGACTTTGTACATGGGCGAGACGAGTTGATCATTCATACAGCCCGAACGCATCTACCCGATGGCACGGTTCTGCCGGTTCCGGACTACTCGTTCAATTACGCCGGTCCGGACGATGTGGCTGGGTGGCCTGAATATACCGATTGGCAGCAGATGGTGATCTGCTTCGGGGGTATCGAGAACAACGCCGTGATCGAGCTTGATTATGAGGTGGTCACACCAGCCGGGGTGCTGCCTTGGATCGATGCAGACTTACGATTGGACGACGACTACCCGACTGTTGATCGTGTCGTTACTGTGACACTCACGGAAGGGAGCCCCATTCATCACAAGGTGGACCATGTCGCCCCATCGAACGTGCGTTTCCATGAGTCGACGGCAGATGGATTAGCAACCTATCGGTGGGCATTTGCGAACTTGCCCGGCAGTCCGGACGAGGATCAATCGAGACCGTGGCAGGAGGGCAGCGGCCGACTTCGGTTTAGCACCTGTCCAAGCGCTGCCCGGTGGGTTTCAGCCACGCTCGAACCGGTCGACCGTGCCGGACAACCGTCGGATTCGATCAAGAAGTTTGCGGAATCGGCTATCGAGGAAGAGGCGGATGCGGTGCAGCAGGTGCGCAAAATCGCGAAGAAAATCCACGATTCCTTCAACATCGTGACTTCGCCGAAAGCAATGCGATCCTTGCAATGCCGACCGGCAACCGACGTGCTCTTGGCCAATTACGGCAACCCGCTCGAATCAGCGGGTCTGCTTTTGGCGACGCTGCGTTCGATGGAGCTCAAGGCCACACCGTCTGTCGGTATCGACGCGACACGGTGGGACGAATCGGGCGGACTTCTACCGACCGAATCGGCGTTTGCAGGTGTCGCGGTGCGCGTTGATCTTCCGAGCGGACCCGTTTGGGTGCATCCGGAACACGGGGTCTTCCAGAATCCCGGGAGCTGGGGGAGGCATTGGCTGCTTGGCGTCGATGAGGCTGGCAAGCTCCAGTCCGCCTACGTCTACGCCCGCGGGGAGGACAAGCCCAGCGAGCTGGAGATCACGGGCAAGATCGCGGTCGACAAGGATGCCAAAGCCACAGGCGAGCTGCGCATCCGTGCGACGGGGGCATTCTTCGATCCGGCAAAACTCGAAACAACCGACGCCCAAGAAAAGCAGATCGAGAATCTGGTCGGCCGGGTGCTGAGTGACGTCGATGTTCCCGGGCATTCCGTTGTCACCCTGTCAGAGGAGGTGTTCCGGGCAACGGCAAGTGTCGGCTCGAAGGATTCACTCGAGGAGCTTAACGAACTGCATCTTGTCAAGCTCGGCGACGGTCCGGCCTTTTTGCCGGAGATTCCACTACCGCTGGACCGCTCCTATCGCCAAACAGACGTGCAGCTTAATGGGCGCTTCCACGAACGGCTCGATCTGACGATCGAACTGCCAGATGGATGGCAGGCTTTTGTGCTGCCGGCGGCGATGCCGCCCGTGCGCGGAAGCTGGGGGACGCTCGAACAGAGCGTCGAGGGGCGGGAGAAGACGATTCGCTTCCGCCGCAATGTCTCGGTCATGACCGATTTGATCTCTCCCGGTGATTTCGAGAGCCTCCGTCAGGCGGTCAATGAGCTCAAAGCGAATCAAAGCCTGTTGCTGGTTGTCGGAAAATCACCAGAGTAAGTCGGGTCGGCGCAGCCGACGTGTGGTCTGCCTATCGGAAGACCAACGATGTCCAATGTCGGGTCTTATGACCCGACGTATCGTCTGCGGTCGCGTGTCGGGTCCTCGAGCCTGACCTACGATCTGGGGTCCCGTTATGTACGTACGTTCACTTCTACCGCTCATTCTGTTGACCGCAGCTTACGTGGGGACTGCGTCTTTTCGCACGTTGGCACAGAGTTCAGCCACAGATCATCTCCGCAATCCCTCGATTGACGTCCCCTCTGAGTGGTTGACGGAGACTGAGAGGACGCAGTTTCGGCAGACACCCCGCTATGATGAGACAATCGCGTACTGTCGCCGGCTGGCAAAGGCCAGTGAGTGGATCGACCTCCAATCGTTTGGAACAAGCCCGGAGGGACGCGAGCTAGTGCTGCTCGTCGCGTCAAGAGATGAGGCATTTACGCCTGCAACCGCCAGGAAGACTGGCAAGCTCATTGTGCTGGTTCAGAACTGCATCCACGCCGGGGAGTGTGCCGGCAAGGACGCGTCGCTGATGCTGCTTCGAGACATGGCTATCACCCGGACCCGCGCCAGCCTGCTCGACAACGTGATTCTACTGGTCATTCCTATCTTCAGCGTCGATGCTCACGAGCGATTCAGCCCCTATTCACGGATCAACCAGAACGGTCCCGAGGAGATGGGCTGGCGGACGACGTCGCGCAACCTGAACCTCAATCGCGACTACATGAAAGCCGACGCGGTCGAGATGCGGGCGTGGCTCAAGCTGTGGAACGCATGGCGTCCGCACCTACACTTCGACAACCACACGACTGACGGCGGTGACTGGCAGTATGATTTAACTTACTCGGCTGACACCCATCAGGCTGCCGCACCGCAGATCGCCGAGTGGCTAAGGGATGAGCTGTACCCGTACATAGCCCCGGCCATGGAACACGATGGCCACGTGCCCATGGAATACTTCTGGCGGATCGATTCCAAGGATCCATCCAAAGGTATCTGCTCCGGCGGGTTCGGACCTCGATACTCGACGGGGTATGTATCGATCAGGAACCGGCCTTCGATCCTTGTCGAGTCCCACGCCCTCAAACCCTATCGCACCCGGGTGATCGGCCACTACAACATCATGCTGCACACACTGGAGTTGCTGAATCGTGACCCGGATTCGCTTCGGGCAGCCACGACCAAGGCTGACGCAACCGCTGCCGCACTCGGGTCCACGTACGATGCCGACCGAAGTCTTCCCGTTGCCATTGGCCGAACAGACGAGCATCAACCCATCACCTTCAAGGGCTATGCCTATCGGCGTGAGCTGAGCGAGGTCTCCGGCGACGTGCGGATCATCTACGATAATACGAAACCGCTTGACATCGAGACCGTCTGGTACAACGGGACCGAGGTGACCAAGGAGGTCACACCGCCACTAGGGTATATCATTCCGCCGCAGTGGACGGAGGTGATCGAGCTAGCTCAAAGTCACGGCCTGCGATGCGAGCGACTGCTCGAGCCGATCAGTGACGAGTTCGAGTCATACCGGTTCGTGGACGTCTCCTTCCCCAGCCGGCCTTATGAAAGCCGATTCTTGCCGCAATTCAAAACCGAGCCCATCGTTGAGCAGCGTACCTATCTGCCGGGTTCGGTAATCGTCCCCCTCGATCAACCCGACGCCAAGGTAGCGATTCATCTCTTCGAGCCCGAAGCCCCTGACTCGCTCGTGTCATGGGGGTTCTTTAATGTCATCTTCGAGCAGAAGGAATACGGTGAGCATTACGTCTTGGAGGACCTGGCCCGCCGAATGCTCGCCGACGATCCCAACCTGGCCGAGGAGTTCGAGACCAAGATCCGCACCGACCGCGACTTCGCCGTGAGCCCCCGCGCTCGACTCGACTTTTTCTACAAACGCTCGCCCTACTGGGACGATCGAATGAACGTTTACCCCATCGCCCGAATCACGAGGCCGATTCGGGCGACCAGTCAGGCGATTCAGCCGATCCAATAGAGGTCGCACGCTCCCGTGTTTCCGCAGCTGCCTGTTTCCCAAAGGTCGACGCCTGTGCGCGGGAGATGGGCTACGGGAACGATCCTTGTAATTATGGACCATCCGGTGACGGTATGAACGGAGGGGAGAGAGAGTGCATTGCCGAGGAGAGGCTCAACTTCGGGGCGCAGCTTGCATTCTTGCCTGCGGACCAACCTCTAAGCCGGAGCATCCCAGTCGCAGGGTGCCTCCCGGCCTTGGCAAGTTCGGACCCGCGGAGCAGGTGTTACCGACGCGTACGGACACGGTTCACAGGCACCCGGCTGGCGGAGCGGGAAGGCTTCTTGTAACATGAGGCGTTCCTGCGCGAGCCCGAGTGGCTCGGCGGATTACGGAATCTCGCACGGGGCCGCCCGCGGCGGATCCGTGCCACCCACGTGAGATGTGCTACTATCGTGTGTCACACGGGAGTGAATGTTGTCAGACGGGAGTGAATGATGGCTGTCTTCGATGTTGACAAGTACCGAAACATTGCCCTGGTAGGCCATGGCGGTGCCGGCAAGACGTCGCTGGCGGAGGCTTTGCTGTTCAAAGCCGGGGTCACCAACCGCCTCGGGAGCGTACCGGACAAGACCTCGATCCTCGACTACACGGATGAGGAGAAGGAGAAGCTGTCTTCGTTGGACTCCGCTGTCTGCGCTTTGACACACAAGGGCCTGCAGGTGAACATGGTGGATACGCCCGGTGCACCGGCGTTCTGTGGGACGGCCATCGCTGCTCTCGCGGCTGCTGAATGTGCCGTCGTTGTCATCTCTGCGTCAGCTGGGATTCAGGTCAATACCCGGAAGATGCTCGAGCGGGCACGGGGATACGGATTGGGCGTTTGGATCGTCGTGAATCATATCGATGCGTCCAACGTCGATCTTCCCGGGATCGTCGCCCAAATCCAGGAGACGTTCGGCCCACAGTGCGTTCCCCTGTACTTGCCAACCGGTGGAGCCAAGGGGGTGTTCGACTGCTTATCCAATGAATCCGGCGACGCTGATTTCTCTGACGTAGGCGAGACACACACCGCGTTGATCGAAGCCGTTGTCGGTGCGGACGACGACCTCATGGAGAAGTATCTCGGAGGAGAGCTGTCTGATGACGAGGCTCAAGCTGCCGCAGCCAAGGCCGTCGCGCAAGGTGAGCTCATCCCGATTCTGTTCACCGACTCGCGGGGCGACGTGGGGATTGCGGAGTTTCTTGACGCGCTCGAATCGTTCTGTCCCTCGCCAGTAACGGGAAAGATCCGCACGCTTGTGGATAAGGAGACCGAAACACCGATCGAGCCCAAACAGGATGGCCCCTTCGTCGGCCAGGTCTTCAAGATCACCACGGACCCGAAGACGAACATCAAGCATCTGTCGATCCGCGTCCATGCGGGCAGGCTTACACCCGATATGTCGGTAAAGACGGTCGGCGAACCGAAGGGCACGAGGCCGGGGCACGTCATGCGATCGCTTGGTGCCGAGCATTCGGAGATCGAGGCCGGTGTCGCGGGTGACATCATCTGTCTCGCCAAGCTCGATTTCAACGTCGGTGACACGTTCTATACAGCCAAGCCGGGCACGATCGTCATGCCGACGTTCCCCCAACCGATGTTCTCGCTGGCTTTGCAATCCAAGGCTCGCGGTGACGAGGACAAGATCAGCGGGGCGTTGAGACGGTTCGCGGAGGAGGATCCGTGCTTCGTCTCCGAGCGGGGGACGGGAGGCGAGCTGGTTATCCGCGGGATGGGGGAAATGCAGTTGCGGACTTATCTGTCGCGGATGTCCACGCAACACAGGCTGGAAGTCGAAACGAGAGCACCAAAGATTCCGTACCGCGAGACTGTCACCGCTCAGGTTCGCGACGTCGAATATACGCACAAGAAACAGACGGGCGGCGCCGGTCAGTTTGGCCGGGTGATCATTAACGTGCTGCCGGCTGAGCGGGGTGGGGGTTACGAGTTCGTCGATAAGATCTTCGG
>CAYOQG010000134.1:0-15066 GCA_964405925.1 uncultured Phycisphaeraceae bacterium
TTTTCTGCTGTGCAAGCCGGTCGTATCGGCAAAACCGCTCAGTTTGAGTCAAGAGGAGTGGCACAGCACCGATTGGCGATTGGGGATTGGGGATTACGGCGATCCGACGTTTTGACCCTCTTGGCCCGATAAGTCCACCCCACGCGGTGGCTCCGCAAATTCTGAGACTGAAGCTAACACAAGTATGGCGCAGGACGTGCCGACCACTAAGGCATCCACCGGACCCGGACCCGCACCGGCACCTCACCGCTATACCCTTACCGCGCCTTGAAGCAGCAGTGTACGCTCCCAACCACATACCCTTTACGGACTGTCGGTTGCTAAAGTCGCCTTCGACCTCCGTCGATGATCTCCGTGTAAGACGTTCCGCGTGGGACGGAACGTGATAGCCCCTTTTACTTTCCATACTGGAGTAGACTCAATGTCGACGACCACTGAGCAGACGAAGAAGAGCTTCAACGACACCCGTGCAGGTACGGTGATCCCCTTCGAGCAGATCAACGAGCCTGGCTGCTACATCTGCAACTGGACCGGCCATCTGATGCGCGTTCCGGAAGATGGTGTACAGCCCGGTCGCTCGCCGCTGATCAACATGATTGGCCATGACCCGCTCTTCGTGACGAAAATCAGCGAGAATCCCTACATCCCGGTGACGAAGGCCCGTCTGCTCGCGGCCAACTGGGACGTGAACGTCAACTTCTAGGCACCGAAAAGCGAAACGGGATTGGAATGCAGGGGGCAGAATGTCATGGCCGGTGGCGTGAAGGCACCGGCCATGACAGGCCCCCTGTTCTCATTGCCATCCCCCACGAATCGACCGAACGTCAATCAGTAAATCGCTTAGTTGGATCGAACGACCATGACGACGACCGAAAACGTCCCTGTCTCACGGAAGATGCTCTACGTGGCGATGCTTGTACTGCTGATCGCGATCTTCGTGGGTGCCAAGCGTGGGGCTCAGCCAGTCTATCTGGCGGTCGGCTTTATCGGCGAGATCATCCTCGTAGCCACCGTACATCTGTCATCGGTGATTCAGCAGTTCACGCACAGGTTCGCAGGCCATCACGGCGAGTTCTAGAGTATTCTCTGGCCGCGTGTGGCCCGCCGAAAGCGTGTATCGCCG
The DNA here is from genome assembly GCA_964405925.1 of uncultured Phycisphaeraceae bacterium. Taxonomy (GTDB): domain Bacteria; phylum Planctomycetota; class Phycisphaerae; order UBA1845; family UBA1845. The sequence continues at coordinate 1,124 of CAYOQG010000134.1, forward strand.
CTCCTCTTGGGCAGCGTCCCCTGAAGTTGGCACCACCGACAAGGGGTGACGCTACTTAAGACGGAAACCGCTCTAAACATCGGCAGTCAGCGACCGCCCTGGCACCCTGTGTGCTGAGTGCGGTCCGCGTTCGCCCCACCTCTAACACCGCCACGGAGCCGGGCGAATGGAAACGACATCGGGCTCCGCCCCCCGGCGCGCAGCGCAGCGAATCAGCGTACGGACAACCCCGCCGAGCCTACAATGACACACTTCGTGCTTCGTTTGCTCGGGTTCTGCCAAGGCGGCAGTATACTTCCTGTGACGGGCAAACGTTCCTCTGCCCGCTGCCCGTGGGTACGGAAGTGACAGATTTCCGACACTAAAGCCTCTTCCACGCTCGACATCAAACCAGTGGGACCTGATAATCCCCGATGTAGCCTCTCTGTTGGAAGAGTGCTAAAAGCTCATCGACTGATTTGAATATCCTGGTCGCCGTCTGGTTCACGAATGGTGAGGGCTCCTGCTCAGGGCGCCAGACAACGTAGACCTCTTTGGTGCTCTCAAAGGCGTGCTGCAGCTCGCGTTCCACACCCGACGACAAAACGGCTTGGCCGTTCGGTAACGCCGGGATGTAGCTCACGATCATGTCCGATTGATCGATCAGCTTGAAGTCGCGGGCGTAGATTTGTGCGTCGATGTCGCGAGCGATCTGTGTGATCTCACTGACGCTCAGACGCACCTCACGCCCGTGAACGTCGAGGAGCACGTCCTCTTCACCATGCTTGGTCGCCTCACCGGCCTCATGCAAGAGTCTTTTCTCATTCAGATCGGCCGGGTCAAAGGTGATGAAGTGCTCAGCGAGCACATCGCGGAATTGCTCCGTCTGGGCCAAAATCTCTGGCTGGTCCAAAACGTGCGTCATGGGGAAGGATGGGTATACGCGTTTCCGGCTCGGCTCGAACATCAGGCGGTAGAGCGACTGGGCGTTGATCCGCGGGTTACTGCGGGAGATGACCAGCGCGTGACCGTAACCGGCGACAGCCTCCGCCATGGCTTGAGTAACCACGATTTCCTCCTCCCGCCAGACCAGAATGTCCTTGAGAGTATGCCGGATCTCGTGCTCCCGTTCCAACCGCTCGTGGACCGTATCGACGTTGTCGACAAGGGTCACATAAAGGTCAGCATCGAGCTCGGCGATCTGAGTATGATCGTACGCGTGAAACAAACCGTGCTTCCATCGAAACGTGGCATGGGTGTTCACAATCAGGTTGGTCTCGTCGGTCGTGGACTGGAGGATGTCCTTGAAAACGCTGCGCCGAAGTGCAGTCAGTCGCTGTCGTGGCAGGTCGAGGATCCGATGAGGCACGATGTCTGGTGCCTCCGCGCACATTCGCTCCCCGACATTGAACAGAAGGACTTCCCGACCATTCGCCGTGGCGGTGTCCACGACGGCCTGAAGGAATGGCTTCTTGTCGAGTCCGACCTGGCCTGTCGCGATGACACGAACACCGCTGCGTCGTCGCTGCCCCCTCGTTGCAAACAGCGAACGCCCGCCTGGTTCGTCATTCATGACGTCTTAGAGTAAATCTTGTTAGTAGTCGGCGGGGTCACCGAACTCCTGGACCCAGTAAATGGAGTGCTCCCCACCGGTGCGGACGGCCACCCCCAGCTCTTTCCAGTTCGGTCCCAGAATCAGGTCGCGGTGGGGTGGGCTTTCCATCCACACCTTCATGACCTCGGCCGGGGTCGCCTGACCGGCGGCGAGATTCTCGCCCACAGCGTAGAACTTGTATTTGCAGGCCACGGCGCGAGTGGCCGGTCCTTCGCCCCTTATTGGATCACGATGTCCAAAGAAACCCTCGGCGGACATTCGACAAGCGTAGTCCGCAGCCGCTTGTTCGAGCTTCGGATTAACTAGAACGGGTTGCAGCCCCCGTTCCGCCCGGGCTAGGTTGACAAGCTGAACGACCTGATCAGCCATGCGCTCAGCGTCTTCGGGGGTGATGCAAGCGGCAGCCGCGGCGGGTTTCGAAACGGCTCCAGCGTCATCCGGCGGCTCATCGGTCCAGAAGCAGCCGGTGGTGAAGCCGAGCAGCCATATTGCCTGCACGCCGAAGATGAGGCGTTTAGTCGTCAACGGTCGCCGTCCTAGCTCCGAATGCGAATGAGCGCACGTACTACCCGGTTCAATTCTACACCACGCCAAACGGGTCAACAAGCTGGATCACTATGAGTATCACCTGTGACTGAATTGTTACATCGTGACCGTACTCGAAACCCCGATCCAGCCGGGCCCGGACACCCATAATACCGTCACCTTCGTATCGTCAAGGGACTTCTGAGGCTTGAGAGCCCTTCCCGGGCCGATCCACCGGAGACTTTGAGGAACTTGAAGCGGAGCGAGCGGGGTCCCGGGGTTCCAAGCGGCCCAAGCCCGACCGTTCTCTTCACGGTTGTGCCCTTATGGGTTAGAACAGCATCATCGCGCCCGGCGGACACGTGGTCCATGACGCCTGGTCGATGCGGTGTGGATGCGGGCTTCGGCCCCTAGGACCGGCGATTGGACGCCGATCTCTCGACTCCACCCCCCTTCCCCGGTTTCTTGCCTGAACGCGCTCGCCTGAGTCTAATGTCTGTCTGCTCGGCACAGCGTCCCGGGCACGATCACCATCAAGGAACGCGATCGGCGCCAGCGCGATGAGGAAACGGCGACTAACACTTGGCCACAGCCCGGATCCGGACGACGCGTTCATGTTCTACGCGTTGGCCCGGGACAAGATCGACACCCGCGGCTGGACGTTCGAACACGTTCTTCAAGATATCCAAACGCTCAACATCCGAGCCTTGCGCGGGGAGCTGGATATCACCGCCATCAGCATCCACGCTTATCCCTACGTCTCTGATAAGTACGCCCTGACCAATTGCGGATCGAGCATGGGCGATGGTTACGGACCGTTGGTCGTCTCGCGAGAACCCATGACAGTAGACGAGTTGCGAGGAAGGAAGATCGCGATACCTGGCGAGATGACGACCGCGTTCCTCGTGCTGAACCTGCTACTTGGCCGGGGCACGTTCGACCACGTGGGTGTCATGTTCGACCAAATCCTGGATCACGTCGCGAACGGGCAAGCTGACGCAGGGCTGATCATTCACGAGGGACAGCTTACCTATCAACACCACGACCTTTATAAGGTCGTCGACCTGGGCGCGTGGTGGAAGAAAGAGACGGATATGCCGCTTCCTTTGGGAGGTAACTGCGTGCGCCGCGACCTCGGACTTGATGCCATGAACGAGATCACCGCCGTCATCAAGGAAAGCATCGAGTACAGTCTTGCCCATCGCCCAGACGCCGTCGAGCACGCCCTTCAATACGCCCGCGACATGGGTCGCGATTTGGCTGACAGATTCGTCGGCATGTACGTCAATGAATGGACGATCGATTACGGCGAAACCGGTCGACAGGCCGTCCGTGAACTTCTGCATCGCGCACACCAAGCGGGGCTAACACCCGATCCCGGCACCATCGACTTCATCGGTTAGGAAACGCCCAAACACTCAAACCTCCAAGCGCCAAAGTCGAGAAGGTCGGAAGTTCGTCGCGGTCCGACACCCACCGTTCGCCCTGGCATCTCGCCATTTCGACGTCCTGACCCTTCGACTTTTCGACGCTTCGCCGTTTGAGCGTTTTATCCCATTTCCTCGAGGCGGCTTGATACGCCGACGGGACCGATGAGGATCAGGGTGTCACGGCGTTCTACGACGGCATCGGGGCCCGGGCTCACGAGTGTCTCACCGTCGGCCCGTTTGATGGCGACGACCGTGGCACCGGTTTGATGTCGAACGTGTGCATCCCGTAGGGACATGCCAACCAGCGATGACTTTTCACCGATCACGTATTCATCCATTTCAAGGTCCACGCCTTTGTTGGCCACCTCCACGAAGTCGACCACCGTCGGTCGGGTGAGGATGTCGGAGATCTTCATCGCACCGATGATCTGCGGGCACACCACGCGGGTGGCCCCGGCTCGTTTGAGCTTGGCCTCCGTCGCAACCTGCTCAGCTCGGGGCACGATGATCAGGTCAGGGCGCAACGTATGGGCGGTCAAGGTGATGAATACATTGTCAGCGTCCGTCGGCAGGCAGATGACCAAGGCCCGAGCCCGCTTCAAGCCGGAGTGAAGGAGCGTTGTCTCTTCTGTGGCATCACCAATGACAAAGGGCAGACCAGCCTCGCGCAGGTCCACCTCGACGGACGGCTGTGACTCAACCACCACAATTGGCATCCGCCGCCGCCGGAGCTCTTCAGCAACCAGGGCCCCCATCCGTCCGTAGCCGCAGATGATGACGTGGTTCCTCATATGTTCGATTGTCTTGTCCATCCTTCTCTTCTCACGCAGGAAGCGCAGCTCGCCGCTGACGACGAGCGTAACCAGTGACGTCAAGGCGTAGGATACCGTGACGATTCCGAAGACGATGACGACGATCGTCCAAAGCCGGCCCGCATGGCTCAGCTCCCAGACTTCACCATAACCGACGGTGGACAGGGTGATGACCGTCATGTAGGCAGCGTCAACGAAAGCCGGTTTCTCGCCCGTCGGCGTCTCTTCGAGCACTATGTACCCGGCTGTCCCGGCGAGGAAAACACTCAGCAGGGCAAGAACGGCAAGGACCAGACGCAAACGCGCAGACACGCCAACACGCCTCCAAGCACAAAGCAGCCGGCTTGCTTTGGTAGGGACTGCCTATTGTCGATCACCGAAGCACACCTGCGCCGCCCTCGGCTCGTTCCGCGGTACATGCGCACCAGGAGCGCAAGTGTGCCGCTGGTCATCGACGGTCTTCCATCTACAATCGTCCATCACGGCCTTTGGACTGTGCCCATTCTGTGGTACGATCACGGTCACGGAACCAGCCGGGAAGGCACGTTCCCAGGGCTGCGGGACTGCCCCAAGTTGACCGGTGGCGGAGTCGCCAGCGAAAGGGAAATCATGGCTAAAGGGTACAATCCAGAAAACGAGCGCTTCTACGACCGGGAGCGACGCAAGACGGAGCACAAAGCGCGAGTCCCCGGCGAGGATGAGGAGTCGTTGCCCCCGCCCGTCGAACCGATCCGCGCCGATGATAAACCCAAGCGTAACGATCCTTGCCCTTGCGGAAGTGGCAAGAAGTACAAGCAGTGCTGTGGTAAGGGAGGGTCGTGACCCGTCTGCGTGCTTGGCCTCGGACCCCGCGGGGCTCGATTGTGCATGGTTCGGTCGGCTTTGATCGCTTCTGTCCCAGGCCTCTTACATAAGTTCCAGTGAGGTTCTGCCGGTACGCGCGACCCCGACACGTCGCCGAATGGCTTGCGGCTCAGCGCACGCCGAAACGCTTCAGTGCAAGTGGGATCGGTACAACCTACGATGCGCTTGTCAAAAAGCTCAGGGCTTCGTAACGAATTGCGCGCCGACCAGGTAACCCTTGATACCGGTCGTGCAATGGGTGACCACTGCGCTGACCCAGGGTAGGGAGTTGTCGGCTGAGAACTCACGGACGAAGATCTCACAGCCCATGCGGAATTGCCGCTTGGACCAGAAGGCAAAACCGCCGTCGGACACGTTGTGCATGGTCACCGGCCAGGTGCAGTTCGGATTGGACGTATCGGTCGCGACATCTAGCTGCATGCCGGCGGCAAAACGGGTCGAATCTCGTTGGCCGGTGAACTCGTCCGCATGACCTTCCGCTCCAGCGGATTCCACCAACCGCTGGATCTCGCTTCCCGCCGCGTCTGGCACGTTGCTGTGCGCGTCCTCCATACGACTGTACTCCCTAAGCTTTGACGAAAGCTTGGCGCGGTGTTCGCTCGGCCCTGCACCTACTGTGCCAAAGGCAACGGCAACATTCTGGTGGCTACCGTATTCTCCGCTATTGTGCGACGACTGTAGCGCTGTCCCTTGTGGGCGGCGCCCAGCAGATCTCTCCGTCACCCACAAGGGGTGACGCTACACAAAAACGGAGTGTGGTCCAGTCCACAGTATTTTGTGGCGGACAGTAGATATGTCGGCTCAGACTCGCAGCGGATTTGGCTCGACCACCCCTGACGAACTCGCGCAACAAAACGTCCGGTTATCGGCCGTTGCCGACGCAGAAAGAGGCGAAAAACGCAGCCCACAAGACTCACCTATGCCCTTGTGCAACACCGCTTACCCTTATAGGACGAGGGCAACCGAGCAAGTGCTCAGCCGGCTTCGGTGTTAAAGAGGCTGAGGTTGGCACTTTGTTTGAACAAGCGGAATTGGCGCGTCTGGGACGCAACCTGGTGTTGCACACGGCACACCCTACTCTTTGCGCCAGAGGGTTCCGTCGGGGCGGTCTTCGAGGGTGACCTTTTGCTCGGCCAGCAGGTCGCGGATCATGTCCGCGGTCTCGAAGTCCTTCTTCTTGCGAAGGTGCTGACGGATCTGGATCAGGACCTGCATGATGCCTTCTGTCAGGGCGTCGTCAGCGGCTAATCGCTTCGCCGGTGGGTCGATGAACAACCCGATCAGACGCGAAGTGGCGATCAGATGAGACGTCGCCGCTAGGGCGTCACTCTTGTTCTTGTCCGTCGGTTCGGTTTCGAGCTTCTGCTCTTCGATGAACCGGTTGACGGCGCCGGCCCAGTCGAACAGGGCCGCGATCGCCCCGGCGGTGTTGAAGTCGTCATCCATCGCCTTAACGAACGCGGCGTGGTTTTCCTGGCAGGCGGTGGCGAGCCAGTCGCCGCTAATAGCAGGGAGTGTTTCACCCCCCCTTTGTCCCCCCCTTTGAGGGGGGGAGATAGAGTCGGCGCCCCCGACAAGTTCGGGAGCGGCGGTGTACGGTGAGGCACTGCAGATTCGCTCGACGCGGTCGAAGAGACGATAGAACGTGTCAAGCCCTTTGCGCTTGCTCTCGATCTCCTCCTCAGAATACTCGATCGGCCGGCGATACTGGGTGCTTAGGACGAAGAAGCGAATCAGCTCGCCCGGATACTTCACCAGCAGGTTGTGCAGGGTCATCTTGGCGAGGGCTTCGCGCATTTCCGCACTGGCGTCGGATTTCGATATCTTCTTGGTGTTCAGACGCGTGAGCCCGTTGTGCATCCAAATGTTGGCGAAGGGTCTGCCCGTCGCAGCCTCGGACTGGGCAATCTCGTTCTCGTGGTGGGGGAAGACCAGATCCATCCCGCCGCCGTGAATATCGAAGGTTTCACCGAGATAGCGCATGGCCATGGCGGAGCATTCGATATGCCATCCCGGTCGGCCCTTACCCCAGGGCGAATCGAACTTGACCTCATCGGGCTCGTCAGGCTTAGCCGCCTTCCACAGAGCGAAGTCACCGGGGTTTCGCTTCTCCCCGCTCTGCAAACCGCGCCGGCCCTCTTGCTCGTCCGGCCGACGGTTGGAGAGCTTGCCGTATTCCGGGTGCTTGGTGACGTCAAAGTAGACGTCGCCGTTCGAAGGGTAGGCGACACCGCGCTCAATGAGGCGCTCGACGATGGAAATGATGTCGCCAATATGCTCGGAGGCTTTCGGCATGACGTCGATCGTATCGACGTGGAGGGTCTTCATGGCGTCGAGGTAGTCGGCGGTGATCCGCTCCGCCAGCTCAGCCGTGGTGGTGCCTTGCTTGGGGGCTTCTTCAATGATCTTGTCGTCCACGTCGGTGATGTTGACCACCCAGTTGACGTCATAACTGCGGTACACCAGGTATCGCTTGATGGCGTCGAAGATGATGGGGCCGACGGCGTGCCCGATGTGGCTGGGCTTGTAGACCGTCGGGCCGCACAGGTAGATGCCCACCTTGCCAGGGCTTACCGTCTCAAAGGGTCCCTTCTTCCTTGTCAATGTGTTGTAAACGACAATACCCATCGTCGCGCATCCTCAAGCAGACAGAAGCTGCGTCCGGTGACGCACCCTACGGTCTCACCAGCGAAGCCACAGCCGTACACGCAATCGCATCGGTGTGACCGAGCGGTCCCATGCCTTCGTTTGTTTTTGCCTTGACGCTGACATTTTCGGGCGAAAGCCCGATAAGCAAAGCTACGGACTCCGCGATCTTCGCCTTGTGCGGTGATAGCTTCGGCGCCTCGGCGTGCACGATCACGTCGAGATTGCCGGCCGCGTACCCCTTCGCTCTGACGCGCTCCATGGCGTCCTTCAACAGTGTCCGGCTGTCGATGTCCCTGTACGCCGGGTCCGTATCGGGAAAGAGGTCCCCAATGTCGGGCAGACCGGCAGCCCCCAGCAGCGCATCGGTGACCGCATGAAGAACAACGTCGGCATCACTGTGGCCGACCAGGCCTTTCGAGTGCTGAATCTCGATACCGCCGACAACCAGGCGTCGCCCTTCTTCGAGGCGGTGGATGTCGTAGCCTATGCCGACGCGGAAGCTATCGGTCATGGTGGTCATGCCTCCTTCGGATGCGGTGGACCAGCCCGCCGCTTTGGGATGGCCTTACGCTCGGAAAAGCGGTAAGCTAGTGGGATTGTGACGCTGTTTCAACCCCGCGGAGCCAGCCCGACACCCGATAAGGGGTCCGCCACGGCGGACTAGGTCTTGCTTTGTACCTTAGTGCGTGCATACAGTTCGTGCGGGGTGGGCTATCCACGCCAAGCAATCCGTGTAGAAAAATGGGGGCCTGGGGCGTGCCCGTCGCGGCCAGTCCTGGGGGGAGGAAAACCATGTTGCAGACACTGTTCGGTCGTCTGAGTCGGCCGGCGACCCTGGCGTTCGCCATGGTTGGCATTCTCGCCTTGGTGGTCTTTACAGCCGGGTGTCCGGCTCCGCCACCACCGGACGGGAACACCAACGGCAACACCAATACGAACGACAACGGCAACACCAACGACAACGATGAGCCGGAGCCACCGAGCTCGATCCGCGTCATCGTCACCATCGTGGGTGAAGACGGTGGCAAGGTCGAACAGAGCGCCGACGGTTCGATGGTCACCCTGACCGCCGTGCCGGAATCGGGCTGGGAGTTCGCCGGTTGGAGTGATGCCGATGCTCCCGAAGACCTAGTGGACGAACCGGAGATCACCGTTGACGTCAATGAGGTGCCGACGATCACCGCGACGTTCCTGGTCATCACACCCGGTGATAACGATGCCGATGACGACACGATTCCGGACGATCAGGACAACTGCGTCTCGGTCGCCAACGTGGATCAAGTCGACGGCGATGGGGATGGTGTCGGGAACGCCTGCGACAACTGCCAAGCTCAGGCCAATCCGGATCAGGCCGACACCGACGGGGACGGTGTCGGAGATGCGTGTGACAACTGTCCGCTCGTTGGGAACCCCAATCAGGCTGATGCGGACGGGGATAGCGTCGCCGACGCCTGCGACAATTGTCCGGCTCGCCCCAATCCCGACCAGGCGGATACGGATGGCGATGGTGTAGGTGACGTCTGCGCAGGCGATCAGGATAGCGACGGTGTGCCCGACGCGGATGACAACTGTGTGGCGGTTGCGAACGCCAATCAGGCTGACGGTGACGGTGACGGTGCCGGAGACGCCTGTGACAACTGTCCCATCCTGGCCAACGAGGATCAGGCAAACGCTGACGGTGATGGCTTGGGCAACGTTTGTGATACCTGTCCCAACGATCCGCAGAATGACAGCGATCGGGACGGTGTATGCGGGGATGTCGATCAATGTCCCGACACACCTCCACGTGTGGAGGTTGACCCAAACACCGGCTGCGAGATAGACGGTAACGGTGGTGACACTCCTGTCTGCGGCAACGGGGTCCTCGAAACAGGCGAAGGCTGCGACGACGGCAATACGACCCCCGGAGACGGTTGCGATGCGAACTGCCAGAGTGAGGGCGGCGGCCCCGTCTGCGGGAATGGTGTTCTGGAGACGGGCGAAGGCTGCGACGACGGCAACACAACCCCCGGGGACGGCTGCGATGCGAACTGTCAGCCTGAAGTACCGACTGGGCCGCCGAACAACGCATGTGCCAACGCCACTGCGGTCGGCGACGGCCCGACGGACTTCAGCAACGTGGACGCCACGACCGACGGAGCTGATGAGCCGGCGACATGCAACTTCTATGGCAACTCGAACATCCACTCGGACGTTTGGTTCTGCTACACCGCCACATGCGACGGAGAGGCCGTGGCGAGTCTGTGTGGAAGTCAATACGACACCAAGATGGCAGTCTACGCGGGATGCGAGTGTCCGACGCCGGCAGCACCGCTCGGATGCAGTGATGACGACTGTGGCGGCGGTGCCTTTGACTCCCGAGTGGTCTTCCAGGCGACGGTGGGTGAGTCTTATCTGATTCGCGTCGGAGGTTTCTTCGACCCGGCACAGGGCGCCGCGGAAGGCGATGGGACGCTGACAATCCGATGCGGTGGGACCGTCTGCGGCGAGGGACAGGGTGACTGCTCGACGGGCAATGGTTCTCCCGGTTGTGAGGACGCAACTTGCTGCACAACCACATGCCAGGTGGATGCGTTCTGCTGCGACGTCGAATGGGACGATTTTTGCTCGCAGGAGGCTGCTGGTCTGTGCAGTGAGACCGGGTTCGATACGTGTGGGACCGGTGCCGGCGACTGCATGGCAGACGCGGGCAACGGAACACCGGGGTGCGAGAACACGGATTGCTGCAACGCGGTCTGTGTGATCGATCCCTTCTGCTGCATCGACGCTTGGGATGAGATCTGCGCGGACGAAGCGGTCGAGAACTGCGTGATGCTTGAGACCTGCGGTCCGGACGCTGGTAGCTGCTTTTTCGAGAATGATTCACCAGGATGCAACCAAGTGGACTGCTGCGAGATTATCTGTGGGACCGATGCGTTCTGCTGCAATACGCAGTGGGACCAGCAGTGCGCTGAGCGTGCCGTGACGGAATGTCGTTAATGCGGCCCGCTGGGCCGGCTGGCCAAGAGCGAACAGCGAATGGTGGTTCCTGAATCAGAACTTCGCCAGCCAGGCCTCGATGTTCCGAAGTTGGAGCGCCCCCCTCTCGGGCGTCCAGTGTTGCGACAAGGGCCCGCGCGCGATAACGTCGCCCCGGTTGTCGGCGCGTCCTGTCCGCGACCCGATGAGTGACGTGCTCCTCTCGGAGACCGACCGATGCGATATTCCACTTCCTCCCCGATCCGCGGTGGCGAACCGAAGGCAGGCTGCCTTCGTCGTGGCGGTGCAGCCCTTACCCTGGCAATGCTGCTCGCCCTGGGTTGTCCGCTTGCCTCAAATCGTGACGATGGAAGTGGGACCGCTACCGATGCAACCGAGGACCCCGCCGGTCAGGCGACACCGCCCGAGCCGATCCAGCTTTCGATCGAAATCGAGGGGCGCGGGACAGTCGAGCGAGGACAAGCGGGCAAGTTTTTGATCCTGACAGCCGTGGCTGACACGGGTTGGCGGTTTGGCTCGTGGTTCGGTACGACAACCTCCACAGAGAATCCGCTCACTATCAAACCCAGCGAGTCGACTTCCCTCGGGGTCCGCTTCATCGAGATCGCAATGGAGACAGACGCCGATGTGGACGGCGTTCCGGACAGTCGAGACCTCTGCGAAGAGACGCAGAGCGGGCAAAGCGTCAACGTCGACGGATGCGCCGCCAGCCAACTCGACATAGACCAAGACGGCATTTCGGATGCCCGGGATGTGTGTCCCGGCACGCCCCAGGACGCCGCGGTGCGGTCCGATGGCTGTGCGGCGAGCGAGCTCGATGACGATGATGACGGCGTCTATAACGATCGGGACCTATGTCCGGACTCCCCCAGCACTGCGATGGTTGACGGCGACGGCTGCGCTGCAAGCCAGCTCGATTCCGATGGCGACGGTGTTCGCGACAGCGTGGATCAATGTCCATCCACGGCGACAGGGACGGTAGTCAACGACGTCGGGTGTCCGTTGCCGACGGCTGAGTGCGGCAATGGTGTCGTGGAGGTCGGGGAGTTGTGTGATCCACCTGACGGCGTGACCTGTGACAGCGCTTGTCAGTCGATCGTCGGTGGCGGACCGGCAAACGACGAATGCGAGCAGGCGAAGACGGCGACCGACGGGGATGCCATGTTCAGCACGGTCGGGGCGACAACGGATGGGCCCGATGAGCCGAACGTGTGCAACACCGGTCTGTTCACCCAAATTGGAGCGGACGTATGGTTTTGTTACGAAGCGACGTGCGACGGTGCGGCCCTTGCAAGTCTGTGCGACAGTGATTACGACACGAAGATGGGTGTGTACGTCGGATGTAGCTGTCCTCCGTCGAGCAGCCCGATCGCGTGTAACGACGACGCCTGTGGGCCGGGTGGTGGTTCGCAGGTTGTTTTTCCGGTTCAGGCGGGAGAGTCGTACTTGCTCCGCATCGGCGGCTGGGGCAGCGACCAGGGAACGGGGACATTGGCGATCACATGTAACCAATGCGCGGGTGATCCGCTCGCCGACGCGGATGGCGACGGCATTTGTGGAAGCAACGATAACTGCCCCTTGGTTGCCAACCCGCTTCAAGAGGACGCGGATCAGGATGGTATTGGTGACGTTTGTGACACTTGTCCAAATGACCCGGGCAATGATGCCGACCACGATGGGGTCTGCGGCAATCTCGATAATTGCCCCGCGGCAGCCAACGCGGGTCAAGATGACCTGGACCAGGATACAGTGGGTGATCTATGCGACAACTGCCCCAACAACGCAAACCCGACACAGGGGGACTCTGATGACGACGGGGCCGGTGACATATGTGACAACTGCCCCGAGGACAGCAACGAGGCCCAAGCGGATTCCGACGGTGACGGTGTTGGGGATGCTTGCGACCAATGTCCAGACACGGAGCCCGGTGTGCCGGTCAACCCCAACGGTTGCCCGGTGAACCCGGAGTCCAGACCGGTCGCGGCCTTTGTGATTGACCCAGATCCACCCGAGCTCGACGAAGAGTTCACGGTTGACGCAAGCTTGTCCTACGACCGACCGGAAGGTGACCCGCTTGCCTCATACATTTGGGACTGGGGTGATGGAAGCGCTGCGGGGAGCGGCTTGACCGCAACGCATGCGTACACAAGCCCGGGGACGTATGAGCTAACGTTAACCGTAGTCGATAGTGATGACCCACCGAATACGGACAGCACTTCGCGCGAGTTTGTGATTCACCCGCAGCCCAGCACGTGGGAATCCACGCAACTCTTGGGGCAGATTCTCCGCGCCTACAAACACCCCGAGTCTTACGAGTTTGACCGTGACGGAAGGTTGACCTGGGCCCATCTGACGATGAACGTACCCGCGCTGGTGGTTCAGTGGAACGGACCGGTTACCGTCCTAACGTCAGACGTTCCCTTGGGGGCTGCGACGCAGCTCTTCCGCGTGAGGGACGCCTTCGGCGAGTCGGGAGTGACAGTCTTCGTCATCTTGAAAATCAACATTTTTGAGCTCGAGATTGACGGCAGCCGAGCAGTCTGGACATTTGACTATACTTTCACTTCGCAGATGTCCACCGGTAATACTGTACGGCATACATACTTCCACCACCGTGGTCAACAGACTGGTACCGTCTCTGCTACCGGTTCAACGATCACGTGGACCAGTGTGGATGGAACGTACACAGACTGCGACGTATTTCAGGGCTGTTACCCGGACGTCGAGCTTTCCACCACTGGAGCCTGGACGTTGGGTATGTGGACCAAGGGACAATAGCGGGTGGGTGAGTGGTGTATTGATCGCAACCACAGTCGAATGACGGGTTGGCCTGTCCTCGTGGGCATTTCAGCCTTCCCTCAGGACGATCTTGCCAGAGCCGCAGTAGGAAGGTAAGCTATCTTATCGTTGCTCGTCACCGCCGAGTGGTGACGGTGCACCGGTGCCGAGTGTCTGGGACAGGGCATGGTGACATGGGCAAGCCGCGCAAAGTCCTATTCCTTTGTACGGGGAACGCGTGTCGGTCACAAATGGCCGAGGCCATTCTGCGCCATCTCGGTGGGGATCAGTTCGAGGCGTACAGTGCGGGAT
>CAYOQG010000135.1:0-11780 GCA_964405925.1 uncultured Phycisphaeraceae bacterium
CGTGTTGCGTTCTCTACGACGCTGACACCCGGAGGATGTACGAGCTGTTCGGAGGCGATTCGGAATTATGCAGGGGAGGCGTCCAGGCTGTTGTCTCGGGATACCCCTGGTCGTACTGGCCAAGACGTTGCCGAAACACAATACCTTTTACCGTGCTCAGTTATGAAATTCTACCACCTTCGCCATGGTGGACGCCAAGCCTCTGTACAATCCGGCCGCTACAGCCCACTTCTGACCGCTCAGTAACGATCACGTTTACGGGAACGTGGGGCAGCACGTGCGTGCCCAACCGCTCACGTGCCACCGTGGTGGACGACACCATTCATTTGGATGCCATCCGTCACTATTCAGAAGGTGCCATATGTCTGGCAGCGCCCACCCATTGGTCTCTCTCGGAGACCGTCGGGCCTTTGGAGGCGGGTACCTACGTTGTTAAGGCAAGCCTGTTCAGCAACACCGTACAGGTGTCCGGGCTGACGGATGTGTCTACGCTCATGGTCGTGGATAATGGAATGCTCTCGGGCTGTATGATGGGGCCCGACGTCGGTGTCTTGCCGGATTGTGAACCTGCAGATCTGAACGCCGACGGGGTCGTGGACCTCCGAGATTACCAGGACTATCAGGGGGTCAATCAGATCGCGCCGCATCTAGGCAGCTATGCGGATGCCGGCTGTTATTACGACACGGATGCGACCTGTGTCGATGACGATGCGATTGAACTGACCGTCCGCCCCGCCACGGTTTGTCTGACCCACCACAATGCGACGTACCTTTGGGCCGAAGCGATCGAAGTGTCGCTCTCCGTCGATGGGTCGACACTCAGGCTGACCGAGAGCGTGGTTCGCCCATTGAGCGAGGAATTCTGCTGCTACAGTGTGGAGGCAACTGTGGCCGCCTTGCCGCGTGGACCCCACATGGTCGAATATTGCTGGCAAGATTACGAGGTCGGTGAAGAGGTTTGCTACCGAGAGAACATTCACGTCCCCTGACAAGCCGCACCGGGAAGGACGAAACGTCTCATCGCCGCCTGATGTTGACGCCGGGTGCCACTGTTCTTGACCAGTGCGCCCCCTGTGCCGATAAGGTAGCATCGTTCCGATGGCCCTGGGGATACATTAGGACTCTTGCGAGGCTATGTTCTAACGACTGCGCCTATGTGCCTGACCGATCCCGCCGAGGCGCTCTGACGACCGTATCGAGTCATAAACCGCCGGGACGGATGGGCACCTGCCCTCCCGCCAGGGTAGAATCAGTCAGTTTGACCACGACAGTCCCTGTGCTGCCAAACGGCACGAAGATAAATGCGACAGGAAGAACGAAATGCGTTGGCTTCGCAAACTGCTCGGCGCGAGCTTGAAGGAGGACCTCGAGGGCATCCGGATGGACACCCGTCGACCCATCTGGGAACTCGACGGCAGAACTGACTTCCCCCATCTTCTGGATGCGCTTGCTGACTTTCTCCCCGAAGGCAGCATGCTGTACTTCGAAGGTGGGTCTCCCAACAAGGAGCTTCGCCAGTTTTTCAACGCACAGGCAGTCCCCGAACAGACCCACGTTGCCGTCGGCATCCTGTGGCCAAAACCTGTGTATTACCACGTTCCTGCCACTCCGCAGAACCTCTCACAACTTGCGGAGTTGTCGGCGCGTTGCGCGGAACCTGAGCTCGCAGTCCATTTCCACGCGTACCACAACGGCGAGGTTCTACTCGAGTGGCACGACGCATTCATGCAGGCCATGCTTCTTTCAGGCGATCTTCCCGAAGACATGGTTAGACGCTTTGCCACTGCCTTGTCCATGAAAGTCACACGATGCAAGAACTCGGATCAAAACGGGAATTGACGTGTGATCTTCATGCCCGCGCGCGGGAGATTCGTCGCTCCGTCCCCTTTTGCCCTCGAATGTGCACGATTGGCCAAAAGATAGCCCGGCAGGGCCGGTTTCACCCGCCGGCGGGCGCCGCCCGCCCCCAGGATTCGGCCCTTTCAAGCCGTGGTTCTCCGTTATTTAACTACACCGCATGTGCTCCATTCGCCGTGTTATGCTCTCCGGGTGACGCACACGCACTAAGAGCAAACGTGATACCCGCCTTAGACGGGACGGGGCATCCGCACCTGGGGTGCAGACCGAGATATAGGGTCTCCCCGGTTGCGGTGACCCGCGCGTCAGCATTTCCCGCAGGACCTGGTGCCACTGTTGTTGGCTTTGGGACAGACCCAACGCACCCTTCCCTCGTATCCCTTCTCCGGCTCGAGTTCGTCAAGAACGGCATCGCGTCGGTCGAGAGGCATACCGCTTTCCTCGCATTTGCCCTTGAAAGGATACCGCCGTATTGCCGCTGCCCTGCCACGGTTCCGATGCTTCACCGCTTCAGCCGTGATCTTCTTGGCAACGGCGGAGGGGTGCTGGGCGTTCTGGACCGCGGCACGGATGGCCGGTCTCACCGTTTCCACAATCGCCTTGTCCTGTTTGCTCAGTTTCAACATGTTTTTCGACCTCCCGACTTGCGTTAGAAAGGAACCTATCCAAAGCGCGACCCTCTACCAAGGGGTGCCCGAATCTCGCTTTTTATTCATCGACCGTTAGCCGCGGTAGATGAGTTCCGCTCGCCTTCCAAACGGACCCGCGCCGGTCACACGTTGGCCTCCCGCTCCGACACCCTCACGTTCGCGGAACGCTCCTTTTTCGGACCCGCGACCGCGCACGCTACCCCGTCCAATCCGCCGGATTAGGGCAGCAACGGACCGCTCAGCGCGCCGACTGGGCCCGCCTCTCACCTGTCCGGCGTCTTGGGTTGCATGTCGGATCCGCCCGCTTGCCCACCGCCACCGGGCTCGGGGCTCTGTGTTCTTCCTTCATCCTTCCGCCCCATTCTTCCACCACGCCCCGCCCGTCAATCCCCAATCGCCAATCGTCAATCCGCAATCACCCTGATCGCTCTTCCCGCGACCCATACCGATCGGGTCTCACGTTATAGTCCGTGGCGGCGCCCTCCGCGGCTCACGGACGCTTCGCGCGCATCCGAGGTCGTAGGTGGCAGCCGTCAGGGTGAAGAGGATCGCTAAACACAAGAAAAAAGGTGGCAAAACGAAGCCAAGAAACTCCACTGGCGCTATCAAAAACGCGGTTTCCGACGAAAAAACGAACCCAAACGAACCCATTTTCAGGCCAGAGCGAACCCACCCGGGGCCGACCAAACCGGGGGCAATCCTGCGACTTCCTGCGTCACTTCGTCTCTTGTGGCTTCATCGCTTCTGTCACTCGCCGTTTCAGGGTGTGCTCGTTGCCTCGGGCTCAGACGTCCACTTGTCAGGGAGCAGGGCGCGGGTATACTGGCTGATCTGGCCCGATTCCGAGGCAGAATCGTGCTCCAGGATCGTTTTTTGACACCAGGAAGAGGTGGCCTATGTCGCGAGTTTGTTATTTCACAGGGAAGAAAACCCGGGCTGGGCGCTCGATTGCCCGGCGGGGGAAGGCCAAGTACCTCGGCGGTGTCGGGCGAAAGACCACCGGTATCACCAATCGCAAGTTCAAACCCAACATTCAGCGGGTCCGTGCGGTTGTGGACGGGAAGGTGTGTCGGATCAGGGTATCGGCGAGGGCCATCCGCATGGGACTCGTCGTCAAACCCCCGAAACGCGACTGGAAGCGGCGCACGGCACCCGTTGCCGGCGCGCCGACCTCAACCGCAGGGTCGACTAAAACCGAATCTGAGAACACTCCCAAGTAGCCGTCAGGGCGGTCTTGGTTTAGCCGAAACGCAGCGAATCCGCGCCTCCGATTTGCTGCACCAAGGTACTACTGCGACAGCCGCTAACTTGACATGACTCCGCACGAGCAGCAGAGTTCCGCCGGGTGAGCATCGTGGAAGCCAACGATCTGACGACGGGTGAATACCGTCGTCGTGGACGGACAGCGGTGGTGAAGACCCCAAGCGCATCATTTCGCCTGGAAGGAGACGCAGGATGATCGTTGTGAACACGGAAACCATTGCCGGCTACTCGATTCGAGAGGTCAAGGGTCTGGTGCAGGGAAACACGATTCGTGCGAAACACCTTGGCCGGGATGTAGCCGCTGGTTTGAAGAATCTTGTGGGCGGCGAACTGAAGGGATACACGGAGTTGCTCACTGAAGCCCGGCGACATGCCCTGGAACGGATGCTTGCCCAGGCGGAGCAGCTTGGGGCAAACGCCGTCGTCAACGTGCGGTTTACCACCAGTGCCATCACCCAGGGTGCGGCTGAGCTGTACGCCTACGGAACTGCCGTCGTGGTCGAACAGGAAGGGTAAAACGATGGCTGATCTCTTACTCCAGATCGGTCCCGTCGTCGCTCTGCTGGTTTTGGGTTATACCGTCGGAGGGCTGGTAGAGCGAAGGCATCTGAAGCAACTTGATGTGCGTGAACGGGAGCTTGAGTACATCCTGGTGACGGACGTCCGATCCTTGCCCGCAGGATGCGCGACGCAGCCTTGCGGGCTCGTCGATGGTGAGGTCGTGGTCGCATCGGACTACTTCAAGACTTTCGCTGCCAATTTGAAGAAGATGATTGGCGGTGAGCTGCGCACCTACGAATCGCTCATGGGGCGAGCCCGCCGGGAGGCCTTGATCCGTGTGAAGGAATCGGCCAAGCGCATGGGGGCTAACCGGGTTGTGAACGTAAGGTTCGCGACCAGCAACATCGGCAGCGCTGGTCGCAGGCGCATGGCGGCCATGGTCGAGATGTATGCGTACGGGACGGCACTGTACGTGCCCGACCCGCCGGCGAGCTGATCGATGCCTGGGCCCGAACACGATCATTCCGTTGACGCCGAGCCCCATATCAAGAAGCAGCAGTCGTTCTCACCCGATCAGACCGAACAGGAAGTCGCTCAGAGACTGAGGGAGGAACGTGCCCGCACGGACCCTGACGAGGAGAGGGCCAAGCACTCCGTCTTTGATGAGCCGGCGATGTTGCCCAATCGTCCGCCGGCGCTTGTCGATCGCGACTGGTACTGTCGCAACTGCGGCTATAACCTCCGGGGACTCATGACCGGGCATCCCTGTCCCGAGTGCGGCAAGATCGAGCGTTACGAACCACCACGGGAAGGTGAAGTCACTTACATGCGGTGGTTGGCGGAGCGTGACGGACGGGTGTCGCCACGAAAGTCCTGGTTCATCGCGACGATCGTGCCCTTGTTGGGCCTTCCATTCGCGCTGGGGTGTGGGCTGCTCACGGTTGAGTACTTCGGTTTTGTGTGCTTCGTGTTACTTGGACCGCTCGTAGCAGAGGCTCTCAAGATCGCCGTCGCCTCCGTGTTGGTCGAGCGTCGCAACTGCCTGATCCAGCGACCGGGCCAGCTTTACCTTATGACGCTGGGAACGGCAGTCCTGTTCGCCGTGGTTCAAAACGTGGTCTATCTGTCGTTTTATTTCCGCAGCGCTTGGTCTATCGAGTTGGCGGCGTATCGGTGGCTCATCGGTCCGCTGTTACACATTCTGTGTACGGCAGTAGCCACGGCTGGGCTCGTGCCGATCTGGCACCGATCGCGGGAAGAGCAGCGAGAGCCCAGTGTAGCCCACGCCTATCCGTGGTTGGTGGCGGCGATTCTGGTGCACGCCCTGTACAACATGTGCGTCTACGTCGGGGGGCATTTTGGGTACGGGTTTTAGCGGCGCGTTTCAAGGGGTTCCGCGAGTATCTGAGCCGTACGGTCCGGCTGGCATCGGTCGGGCTTTAAGCCCGTCGGATCCGCGTCCCAACGACTCGGGAAAACGCGCCACCGGTACGCGATTTCCAATAGTGCTACTCGCTGTTCCTTGTGCCTTTCAAATCGCTTACACAAGCACTGAGGGGATTTCCGATAGATATATCAGCGGTCAGGGTGGGAGGCGTGCGCGCGGTTGTGCCGGGTTGTCGGGCAAGAGCCATGTAGGCTTTGGACCGTGCGGCGCCGCCGGTATGAGACCTTATAGGCATGGAGGCTGAGGGGCCATGGTTGGCCAGGTTTATCGACATCGGCGATTGGCCACTGTCGTCACTCTCGCGGCTTTGACCGCTTCCGCATCGTCAACCGCTCAGCCTCCATCTGTCGATTTCGTGCCTGTGCCGGGCGCGGATGTTCAGCCGGATGGTCCTGCCTACGACTATCGCATCAGCCGGTTTGAGATCCGCAACGGCGAGTTCGTCCAGTTCCTCAACGACGCGATGGCCAACCTCAGCAACGAGCGTGGTCAGTATATGTACTTCGACATCGATAGTGGCAATGTATACATTCACATATCTGCCACGGGCCTCATTGGCCAAAATGGCTCGGGTATACTGCTTTTCGACGCCTCTGCGAATCCCTATGTCATCTATAATGACGCGGTGGGTCAATACGATGTCACTACGCCTGAATCTGCACATCATCCTGTGACGGGGGTAACGTGGTTCGGTGCGATCAAGTTCTGCAATTGGCTGACGGTTGCGTCCGGGCTCTCACCCCTTGAACGCGCATATACAGAAGGCTCTGCCGCCAATCTGAATCACTGGCATCCGGCGACCACCAGCCACGAGGACTGGGCAGACCGTGACCTGACTGAAGAGGAACGCGACTCGTTGCTGGATTCGCTTGGCTATCGGCTGCCGATGGATGACGGTTTCGACTTGGCCAGCGCTCACGATGAATGGTACAAGGCCGCCGCCTGGAATCCGATCGATGAGACAAACCGGATCTACGGCTTCGGGCGCGACACACTGACGGGGGCCGATGCGAACTACCTCGATAGCGGCGACCCCTTCGATAATGGGACGACGCCAACTGGCTACTATGACGGGACAGACCATGGTGGCACTTTTACGACCAATCCTCTAGGCAACCAGAGCGCATACAACGTGTTCGACTTATCGGGTAACGTTTGGGAGTGGATCCAGGATCGGGCACCGGGTCAATTAGACCGACGCCGCCTGCGTGGCGGCTCGTGGCAGAGCATGGGTACGTCGTTGCGCACCGCTTTTGGCACTAACCGCAACCCCGCTTCGGAAGACAGTGCGACCGGCTTTCGCATCGTCCAATCTCTCGCCCACCCCCTTGTCGTGACACCTTCGCACGGGCTCATCACCTCCGGGCCCTGGGGCGGACCGTACGATCATCCCGGAAGTGAGCATATCACGTATCTGGTTTCCAACATTACTCTGGAGGCAGTTTCATTCATGGTTACGTCGGACGCTCCGTGGCTGACCATAGAGGCTAGCGAGGACCCCATTCCGCCGGACCAACTCATTGAAGTGCCTGCTGCCGAGTCAGTGTCGATCACCGTCTCCATTACTCCACGGTGCATTGACGGACTTGTTCTTGGCGCGAATGTTGCCCAAGTAGCGTTTTGGACCGAGGAAGGGCAAATCTTCACCGAGCGAGCTGCGCATCTGACGGTATCTGAACCACTGTCACTCACACCGCATACCCATTTTTCAACCGAAATGGTCTTCGGTGGAGATCTTGACTCAGCCGATACCGGTTACGTCTTCACCAACTATTCCGACGAACCGGTCAATTGGTCAGCCACCTGGGTTGACACGACAGATCCACCATCCCTCGTCCAATGGGTCAGGCTCAACGACGCTGACTCCGCTAATGCTACTGTACTACCACATAACACATCTACAATTCACATCGCCATTGACACAGTTGCAGTAGCCCGCTTCTCTCCAGAGTTGTATACGTCCCAAGTCATCTTCACTGATGACTGCACCCAACAGGAGTTTAGCCGCACCATAGCCCTTGATATTCTGGTTCCGTTCTCAGTTCAGCCTGTGGGAGAAGTAGGGTCGATCGGGACGGCTGGCGGGCCTTTCGAGCCCGTATCACATACGTTCACTCTCTCAAATGAACTTGAACAAACGATTGACTGGACCGCTGCTCTCTGCATGGAGGGGCCCAGTCCCACTGAATGCACCGCACCGGTCGAACCCTCTTGGCTCATGCTCGACCCAAATGTAGGCACACTGCAGCCGCATAGTGGTACGGACATTGCTGCCATCATAACGTCTGACGCTGACTCGCGCGAGGCAGGCGCCTGCTCTCTAACACTACGATTTCTGGACTCACACACAGGCTATACCGTGAACCGGACGGTGACACTTAGAATTACAGGTCTGAAGGTTGAACCGGAAGACAACGCCGACTTTCGCGGAGCAGTCGGTGAACCCTTCGAACCAGACTCCTATGTCTATACGCTGCATAACACCGGCCAGGATGAACTGACGTGGGAAGCGTCGCTTGTCTTTGATCCATCACCTGACGAGTTGGGTGGCCTTACTTGGCTCAGCATTTCACCCACCTCCGGCGTTATCCTCGACGAGGGTGACACGCAGGAGACCGTGCTGACGTTGACCGCGGACGCCCTGTGTCTGCCACCCGATAGAACCTATCGAGTTACGATCACGTATGGAGCCGGCAATGCCGTTGCAGTCCGCAGAGCTGCGCTCACAGTGGGTCGGGAAGCATTCGCAGTCGCTACTGCGCTGATTCCAGCGACGCACGAGCAACCGGACGGCCCGACCTACGATTATCGGATAGGAAAATATGAGATTACTAATTCCGCGTTTGCCCATTTTCTCAACAACGCACGAGGCAACGCTCTCGGCGAGGGTGGCAGCCGACCTGACGGAAGAAGTCACTATATGTACTTCGACATCGATTCCGGTGACGTGTACATAGGCGATCAAGAGGCCGGCTATGAAGGAACAGAAGCACCATCTACGACCCTCAACACTCTGCTGTATGATGCATCCGCCGGGCACGTGGATCTTGTCAGGGACCGGTATGCAGTCGAAGCCGGGTTTGAAGATCATCCAATTGTTGGTGTCAGTTGGTACGGAGCGCTGAAGTTCTGCAACTGGATGACAATCACCCAAGGAATGGCTGATCCAGACCAGCGTGTTTACCATGAGGGACCGACGCCCGCTGACTGGGGTCCTGTCGCAATGCCCACAGCCATCGGTAGTCTGCGCGGGTTCCGTCTGCCAATGGACGGGGAAGCCACGAGTGCGCACCCATACAACGAATGGTACAAGGCGGCGGCCTGGATCGACGGACTGGGTATAAATGCCACATATGGCTTTGGCCGCGATACGCTGGCCAATGTCGATGCCAATTTCCGCAACAGTGATGATCCGTTTGAACCAGGAACAACGACAGGCGGATTCTACAATGGGATCCGTGAACTCGCCAACGGTGCACTCACATCCAATACCTCCAGCCCCTACGGTCTGTATGATGTTACCGGCAACGTAGCTGAATGGATGCACGATACCGGTGACACAGAATCCGAGCGGGCAATTCGGGGAGGCCATTTCAACAGTCTCAACAGCGCGCCGCTGCTCCAGAATGATGCTCGTGGTTCGGCGCAAGCCAGCTCGACGCTTTCCTTCGTTGGGTTCCGCATCGCACAGGTCGTTGATCTGACCCCGTTGAAAGTCAAGTGCCTTCCGTTACGTGCTGAAGGTTTCGTGGGTGGCCCCTACGATCCGGAAGCGCTTACGCTCGAGATACATAACCCGCGTACTCAGGCTGCGGACACCCTGGCGGTGACGTTCGATCCTCCATACTTTGAGATCGATGGACTCGGGCCGATGTTGATCCGACCGGGAGAGACCGTGCGTGTGCCGCTGCGGGTCTCGGAAGAGGCACTTAGCGCGGGCGTTTCGCCGGAGCCAACGGGGGACTTCGCATTTATACCGCAACAGGACATTCAAGAAGGTGGACCAGACTATGATTACTGGATCGGACGCAGTGAGATAACGAACTCGCAGTTTGCGTCTTTTCTCAACAGCACCTTCGTCGACGCTCAAAGTGAGACGCCAGGAGAACGCAGTCAGCACATGTATTTTGACACTGACTCGGGCAACGTCTACATTCACAACAGCTTGACAGGCGAAGTTGGGACAGAGGCACCGTCTGATTGGCTAACCACATTGCTATATGATGCATCTCTCGGGCGCATCCATCTAGCCAACAACGAGTTCCATGTGCAGCTTGGATTTCACACACACCCCGTTGCGGGCGTCACATGGTTTGGGGCGCTAAAGTACTGCAACTGGCTGTCCATTCAACAGGGAATTCCCGCTGCGCTTCAGGCCTACTATGAGGCGCCAAGCCCAAACCTGGACAGTTGGCATCCAGTCGTGGTGGGCGATGCGACGTGGAACTCGATCGGCATGACAGATGAAGCCCGTCGGTCCCTCGTGGAGGATACGCTCGGGTTCCGTTTACCCATGGACGGTGGACCTAACGCCAGTCATCCGTCGGCGTTTAACGAATGGTACAAGGCGGCGTCCAGAAAAGATCTCGACGAGGAGGGGAAGCCCGCATACGACGCGCGATATGGATGTGGTCGAAACGGGCCACTCACAGAGGCCGATGCCAACTACTTCGCAAGCGGGGATACGGGAGAGGATGGCACCACACCGGTCCGGTTTTTTGACGGGAATCATACTCTCCACAGCGAGCAGAGTGACTGCTATCCCCCACCACCCGATCCAACATGCACGCTCGATACCGACAATGCGTACGGTTTGTGCGATGCCACGGGTAACGTGGCTGAGTGGATGCAGGCGTTTGGCGATGACGCCTCTGAGCGTGCCATCCGCGGCGGTAGTTGGCGCGACTCCGTTGATTCCCCATCACTCAAGACGATTGGTCGCGGCTCGCTTTCACCCGACATTTGCAGAGATGATGTCGGCTTTCGCGTTGTTCGGGGCTCGGGTCATGTGGTAACCGTAACGGTCAACGATGGTGCGCTAGGGACCGCGTATCAGCGACACCTCATTCTTGACCTTCGCGAGCCCTTTGAGATCACACCACGCACAGGACTCACACAGCTTGCACGCTACGAAGAACATGACATGGCATCTTTCGGAACCTACAGCCTGACGAATCGCTCAGCCGCGGAAATGGGCTGGGCGGTGGAAGTCGACAGTGACTGGGTGGATGTACATGAGGCAACATCCGGTGAGCACAGCGGTGTGATCACCAGTGCTGAGACACTTACTATTGAGGTTGCATTGAGCGCAACGAGTAGGGAGCTTCTTCCGGGCGCTCACACGGCCACGATCACACTTCGGAACACAACAGCCGGCACACGCAGCAAACGCAATGTCGAGTTGACGATCGATGGTCCCATCGAGATTTATCCCGATGATATTCATCCTCAGACGTTCAGTGGTTTTTGGGGCGGCCCGTTCGAGATGCCGTCCCGGACTCGCCGGTACGTATTAAGCAGCGCAGTTAGCCACGATCTGGAATATCGTGTCCGTTCCTCTCGCCCTTGGCTAACTGTGGCGGCGGAAGACCCCACACAACAACTTCAGGGCATTCTGCCAGCCTGGGTCAGCATTGTTTTCGAGGCAAGCATTAATGCTTCCGCTGAGACTCTGAACGTGGGTCAGCACGATGCTGCCATACAGTTCACATTCGTTGATCCCACGAATGGCCACCTATCTGATACAATCGATCGACCTATCATACTTTATGTCAATGAACCCATTGAGGTTTCACAGGTGTGGGATCCATGGGATGTTGGGTCCGACCTCGACCCGCAGCATCCTGAGCTACTCCCCTCGCAAACGTACACGCTTACCAACCGTATAGCTGATCCCATTATACTGTTTGTCAGTGTGGATCAGAACTGGCTTGATCTCGACAGAGAAGTGGTTGAAGTGTTCCCTGGGCCAGGGCAGGAGAAAGCAGTCACGGCTTCACTAAATCAAAATGCGCTCAGTATTACGGAGGGTTTAATTGGGCCACCGATTACATTTAGAATTC